>CAYJAM010000022.1:0-14479 GCA_964367725.1 uncultured Sphingobacterium sp.
AAGCTTCGGGTAGCACTCAAGCTAAACGATCAGGAAATTGTTGATATACTTAAACTGGTAGATTTTTCAATTACCAAAGCTGAACTGGGAGCTATTTTCCGAAATAAGGAGCATGAGAATTTTAAGCCTTGCGGCGACCAGATTCTGCGGAATTTCCTCAACGGACTGATTATTTATAAACGTGGTCCGAAACCGGAATAATAACAGTCAAAGCTTATTTTCCTAACATCGGGAATAATCTTTTTATGTCCTCCTCGCTTGGTCGGCTCCCATATTCACATATTTCAAATGATTCGGCAAAGCTCACCTGCGCTGCTTTTGTTGTTCCATACCATTTTTCCAGACTGCTTTTAACGGCCGGATTGATACCACTTCCTCTCAATTTCTTTAGCCATTCCAATCGTTCTGCTTTTCCTTTGGGGACCTGATCTTCATAGTTACCAATCCATGGAAGCCACTCATAAAATTGCGACTGATGGGAATCCAGACTGTAAACTTTTTTATCAATTACACTTGAAATATCAACCGCAATATCCGGTTGAAAGAGGTTCGGTTTTTTGAAATTATCCTGGAAATACAGGAATACCGGGTTCTTCCTCAGGGGAGGGGTATCCGGCGCAATATTTGGAACTCCAACCATAAATGCAGCATCCTGTACTAATATTCCGGTATAACGATGGTCAGGGTGATAGTCATTTGATCTTGGAGCAATTACCACATCTGCATTCCATTCTCTGATCCTTTTGATGACTTCCATGCGGATGCCTAAAGTAGGAAGCAATTCGCCATCATGATTATCCAATACTTCATAGGTAACTCCTAATCTTCTTGAAACTTCTTTTGTTTCTTCCAATCGCCTCTGAGCGAGCATTCCACCGCCCTCCTTCATATGACCCGCATCCCCGTTAGTGACCGATAAAAATTTAACCTTATGTCCCATCGCTACAAAAAGAGCAGCAGTTCCCCCTGATTTGATATCACAATCGTCTGGATGTGCTCCAATCATTATAATATGAAGTGGTTTCTCCTGACCAATCGCAGGATTGACAATTGGAAATAATAGAATTAACAGTTTTAAGAATCTTAGTTTCATATTTTGGGGCATATATGCTGAATTGAAGTTATACAATTCATCCTGAATTGGAAATTTTTAATCATTTTCATAATATCCTGGTTCCTCAATAGAATATTTCATTATCAGAAAATTCGCTGATCGGATTTTTGCATTGTCAAAGGTTTTATTACCTTCCTGCCTTAATGAAATCCAATTGCTAGCCCATATTGAATGAGTTTATTTAAACCCGCACATATTAAGGGGAATTCCCTGCAGATAGGTTTGTATGCAGCCATTACTGTTTTTCTGACCTATACGATGGTTTTTGGGTTCCGGAAATCGTTTACTGTTGCTACTTTCGATGGGATGACAATAGCAGGGTATAGCTATAAAACTGTATTGGTGATCTCACAAATGTTGGGGTATATGCTCGCAAAGTTCTATGGAATTAAGTATATTTCTGAATTAAAACGACATGGCCGGGGCAAGATCATCCTTGTTTTAACACTCATCGCATGGCTTAGCTGGCTATTTTTTGCTCTGATACCTTCTCCATATAATATTCTTTTTCTGTTCATTAATGGCTTTCCTTTAGGAATGTTATGGGGAGTTGTTTTCTCTTATGTTGAAGGTAGAAGGAGTACTGATTTTATAGGTGCTACACTCGCTGTAAGTTTCATCTTTGCTTCAGGCTTTGTGAAAACAGTTGGAGCCTGGTTAATGCTGAACTTTAATATTACAGAATTTTGGGTGCCTTTTTACACCGGATTAGTCTTTGCAGCACCATTACTGTTGTTTGTTTACCTCATCGAAAAAATTCCTGCCCCTGATGATGAAGATATTGCATACCGGATGAACAGGGTTCCGATGTTAGCTGCCGACCGGAAAAAATTTGTCAGGATGTTTTTACCCGGACTTGCAGCCTGTATTCTGATCTATACCTTCGCAACTATTTTCAGGGATATGCGTGATAATTTCAGTGCTGAGATGTGGAAGGAAATGGGCTTTTTTGATAAGCCTGATCTTTTTGCCAGGACAGAAACTCCAATCACTATAATTATTCTGGTGCTGATCGGAAGTATGGTGCTGATTAAGGACAGTTTTAAGGCTTTTATGCTTTCGCATATTTTCATCGGATTAGGTTTTGTACTGGCAGGAGCATGTTCCTTCCTCTTTATTACCGGGGCGATGGCACCTGTATGGTGGATGACTCTTGTTGGTCTTGGCTTATATATGGTCTATATTCCTTTTAATTCAGTGTTTTTTGAACGTATGATAGCCAGTTTTAAACATACTGGTAATGTTGGTTTTCTGATCTATCTTGCCGATTCTTTTGGGTATGTTGGGAGTGTTGGGGTCATGCTTAGCAAAGAAATATTTAAAGTGCAGCTGAATTGGGTAACCTTTTTCTCCAATAGTGTAATAGGGCTTTCGGTAATAGGTTTAGCTTTAACAATCTTTTCATTTATTTACTTTTATACAAAATATAAAGTGCTGGTATTAAACAAATAAAGCTCTTACTAAAATCAAAGAAATATCGTTTTTAAATACTAATGGATAAACAACTCATCGAACAGGTTCTAACTGAATACGGATTTCATCCTGATCAGGTGAATTATAAGCCCTTTGGAACGGGTCATATCAATTCTACCTGGTTAATTAGCATTCAAAACAGTCCAGAACAATACATTTTACAAAGCATTAACAGAAATGTATTTAAGGAGCCTGAAATTATTGCCGCCAATGTGAAACTACTATCAGATTATCTTAAACAGCATAATCCTGATTATCTTTTTGTGGGAGCTATTCCAACCCGCGATGGTAGCGAAATGGCTTTCGTGGGAGATATCTACTGGAGGCTCACTGAATTTATTAAAAATTCGGTTTCATTTGATACCCTGAGCGATCCTGATCAGGCATATGAGGCTGCCAGGCAGTTTGGAAGGTTAAACAGGTTGCTCGCCGATTTTGATGCTTCTCAGCTTAAGGAAACTATTCCGGGTTTTCACGACCTTGGATTACGCTACAGGCAATTTGCCGAAGCGCTTGAGAATAGTTCAGAAACCTTAAAGCAGAGGGCCGGGACGGAAATTCAGAAGGCCAAACATTATTCTTTTATTCTCGACTATTATAATTCATTTAAGGATTCAAGTGATTTTCCCAATAGGGCGATGCATCATGATACCAAAATCAGCAATATGCTGTTCGACAAGGATACCATGAAAGGTATCTGTGTCATTGATCTGGATACGATGATGTCAGGAAAATTTATTTCTGATCTGGGCGATATGATGCGGACTTACCTTTGCGCATTTTCAGAGAATGAACCGGATACTGATAAGATATTTATACGTATTGAGTATTTTGAGGCTATAATCAAAGGTTATTTGAGCGAAATGGGCTCTATTTTGACCAATGTTGAAAAGGATTTGATCCTATTTTCAGGGAAATACCTGATTTATATGCAGGCAATCAGGTTTTTAAGTGATTATTTGAATGGAAGTATTTATTACCCCATCTCTTACCCTGAGCAAAACCTCGATAGGACAAGAAACCAGTTTAAATTATTGGCTGAATTCTTTGAAAAGGAAAAAATATTGGTTGATATTGTGAATATGTGTTTAAAATAGAAAATGACCTATATTTTTGAGCGTTTTTACGCTGAACATCAAAAATTAAATTAGCTGAATTTAATTTTGTTTTTTATATATTTATTTATTGCAAATAAATAAGTAATTTGCAATAACACTTAACAAATTAAACAACTAAATTATTCATTAATGGAAACCGGTACAGTAAAATTTTTCAACGAGTCCAAAGGATTCGGATTTATTACCCAAGAGGATGGCAAAGAAATTTTTGTTCACGTAAGCGGACTTAAACAGGATATAAGACAAAATGATAAAGTAGAGTTCGATGTTGAAGAAGGTAAAAAAGGCTTAAGTGCAGTTAATGTAAGACTTGCATAAACTTTTACTTCATTAAAAATCGGATATTACATCCTAACAGGAAAGCCGTGCAGATTTAATTCTGCACGGCTTTTTTCGTTAATAATTCAGGCTCAGGCTTTATCAGCATTCAAAAATACAAAGTGATTATCAAATACGTCCAGCTTGATTCTGCTGTCCTTATCTATCTTCCCCGAAAGGATCTCTTTTGATAATTCATTCAATATTCTTTTTTGAATGACTCTTTTCAATGGACGTGCTCCAAATTGCGGATCGTATCCTAATTGTGCCAGCCAATCGAGAGCTTCTTCTGAAGCTTCAATTTCAATACCCATTTCAGCTAGTGTACTTTGTACTCCTTTGAACTGAAGTGTCACAATATCCCTGAGTTCATTCCGGTTAAGCGGAGTAAACATAATCAGTTCATCTATCCGGTTTAAAAACTCAGGCCTGATGGTTTGTTTTAATAACTCAAACAATTCAGTTTTTGTTTTGGCAATCACTTCATCCCTGTTTATTTCATTCAGATCTTTAAAATTATCCTGTATCAGATGAGATCCAATATTAGAGGTCATAATGATGATGGTGTTTTTGAAATCCACCAGACGACCTTTATTGTCTGTCAATCTTCCATCATCCAAAACCTGCAATAATATATTAAATACATCAGGGTGTGCTTTTTCAATTTCATCAAGCAGAATCACAGAATAAGGTTTTCTTCTTACTGCTTCTGTTAACTGTCCGCCTTCATCATATCCCACATATCCCGGAGGCGCACCGATCAGTCGCGAAACAGCATGACGCTCCTGGTATTCACTCATATCGATCCGGATCATTGCATGCTCGTCATTGAACAGATAATCTGCCAATGCTTTCGCAAGCTCGGTTTTTCCAACTCCTGTAGTTCCTAAGAAAATGAATGAGCCAATCGGCTTCCTTTTATCCTGTAAACCTGCACGGGAGCGCCGTATAGCGTCAGAAATAGCTTCAATAGCTTCATCCTGACCTGCTACACGTTTATGGAGCTCAACTTCCATATGGAGTAGTTTTTCACGCTCACTCTGAATCATTTTGGTAACCGGAACACCTGTCCAGCGTGAAACAACTCCCGCTATATCTTCTGCTGTTACTTCTTCTTTGAGCATCCGGTTATCCACCTGAGTTTCGGCCAGTTGTTGTTTCAATTGCTCAACCTTGTCCTGCGCTTCCTTGATCTTGCCATATCTCAGTTCAGCCACCTTGCCGTAATCTCCGGCGCGTTCAGCCTGATCTGCTTCCAGTTTAAAGGTCTCTATCTGCTCTCCCTGATTATTAATTGCATCCACAAGGTCTTTTTCAGCTTTCCAGCGTGCCTTGAGCGAATCACGTTCACTTGAAAGGTTAGCAATTTCTTCAGAAAGTTCTTTTACTTTTTTCTCGTCATTCTCCCTTTTAATAGCCTCACGTTCTATTTCCAACTGCATGATCTTGCGATCCAGTTCATCGACTGCTTCGGGCACAGAATCCATTTCCAGGCGTAGCTTTGAAGCAGCCTCGTCCATAAGGTCTATGGCCTTGTCAGGCAGAAAGCGATCTGAAATATAGCGTTGAGATAATTCTACTGCTGCAATAATAGCTTCGTCTTTGATCCTTACCTTATGGTGAGTTTCATATCGTTCTTTTAGGCCTCTCAGGATAGAGATGGCATCCTGAGTATTTGGTTCATCAACCATTACTTTTTGAAAGCGACGCTCTAAGGCTTTGTCTTTCTCGAAATATTTCTGGTATTCGTTGAGTGTAGTTGCTCCGATTGCACGTAATTCTCCGCGCGCCAATGCCGGCTTAAGAATATTTGCAGCATCCATTGCGCCTTCTCCACCTCCGGCACCAACCAGGGTATGGATTTCATCAATGAAAAGGATGATCTCCCCGTCACTCTGCGTTACTTCCTTGATTACTGCTTTGAGACGTTCCTCAAACTCACCTTTATATTTTGCTCCTGCAATCAGGGCTCCCATATCCAGGGAGAACACTGTTTTGGTCTTCAGATTTTCCGGCACATCACCCTGTATAACTCTAAAAGCAATACCTTCTGCTATGGCAGTTTTACCAACTCCCGGTTCCCCAATCAGGATAGGATTATTCTTTGTACGTCGTGAAAGAATCTGAATAACCCTTCTGATCTCTTCATCACGTCCAATTACCGGATCAAGTTTACCTGATTCAGCATACTCATTCAGATTACGTGCATATTTATTCAGTGCATTATAGGTAGCTTCTGCATTCTGGTCAGTCACTCGGGTATTCCCCCGAAGCTCCAGAATCGCTTTCTTCAGATCTTTTTGGTTAACACCGGCATCTTTTAGAATAGAGCTAACCTTGTCGCCTGTTTCAAGCAATCCCAAAAGGACATGCTCTACAGAAACAAATTCGTCCTTGAATTCTTTCAGGTAAGAAACTGCTTTCTGAAGTGCAGAATTAGCACCTGAGGACAGGTAAATCTCAGAACCGCTGACTTTAGGAAAGCTTTGGATCTGGGCATCAAGGACTTCAGAGATCCGGTTAATATTGACATTCAGTTTTTTCAGAAGGTAGCTGATCACATTCTCATCAACACTTAATAACCCTTTCAGTATGTGTGCAGTCTCAATAGCCTGCTGCTGATTGCCGCCTGCTATTTCGGAAGCTTTCTGAATAGCTTCCTGTGCTTTGATGGTGAAGTTGTTTAGATTCATAGTACCAATATACCCTCAAATTGATTGCCATAGTGAGATAATACAAATGAACTGAAATTTTGTCAGTACGTTTTCAATTTGTACTGACTAAATGTCTGTAGACTAGCAGTTTAACCTGATACATTGTCTAGGTTCAATGTAAGCAGATAGGCAGGAAAAAAATCTGTTATGCCGGGAAGCATCACAGAATAAATTAAGGTTTATTTAGACAGAACAGCTTTTAGCTGGGTTGCCTCATGATCAACGAGTTTTTGAAGCGGACCGGAAACAATCATTTTCATCATCATATTCAGATCTGCAGAAATGGTGTATATGGCTTCTGTTGTTCCATCACCAAGATCATTGAGAGTCCATTTTAATTCCAGTTCGAAGGGCGCAGGTTCTGAAGGCTTGACAACAATTTCTTTGTCCTTTGTAATCGAAGAGACCTTTAGAGCCAGTTTTGCCATGTTTTGTATGGTAAAGCGGGCTTCATCTTTTGTTGACGACCAATTGTAAATATTCTCAGGCATCAGTTGCTGATGATTGTTCAGGTCCGCTAGAAAATCGAATACTTCGTTTATCGGCCTGTCAATAGATACTGTACTTTCAATGTTCGTCATATGATCAGTTTTAGCTTTCTAAGGTATTCCCCCAGTTCTGTGGATCTTCGCGCCAGGTTCTTAAGAGTTTCAGATCTTCTGCAGATACAAAACTGTGTTCAGCAGCATAATTGATCAAAGCATTATAATTAGACAGCGTTAAGAAACGACATTTTGCTTTATTGAAATTTTCATCGGCAGCGTCAAAGCCATAGTTGAAAATTCCAACCAATCCTGCAACTTCGCATCCGGCTTCCCGAAGTGCATGAACAGCCTGTAAACTGCTATTTCCGGTTGAGATTAAATCTTCAACGACAACCACCCTCTGGCCTGGTGAAAATTCACCTTCAATCAGATTTCCTCTGCCATGTTCCTTGGCTTTTGCCCTCACATAAATGAATGGTAGCCCAAGTTCCTGTGCTACCAGAACCCCCTGAGGGATACCGGCAGTTGCTACTCCTGCAATTACGGAGACAGAACCAAACTCTTCCTGGATAAGTGCAGAAAGTTTTTGACGAATATAGGTACGGATAGATGGATGAGATAATGTGATGCGATTGTCGCAGTAAATAGGGGATTTCCAACCCGAAGCCCAGGTAAATGGATTGTTGGGTTGTAATTTAATTGCTTTAATTTGTAGCAAAAATTCAGCTACTTTTTGTTCAATCTCACTCTTATTAGTCATGGCTCAAATTTATAAAATTTATATCAACGAAGTAGCTTTAATCCTTACAGATTCTCAACCTATTGATATTCAGGATTATCAAAAACTTAAAGTCTCTAAGTTTAATTTTTTAAAGTTTTATGAGCAGGCTTTAAAAGTAAATAGTCCGAAAGTATTTATCTTATTGAGCAAAAATTTTAAGTTAATTTTTAAAAACATCAGGCGCTCAATGAAGGTAATCAAGGCTGCAGGTGGGCTTGTAAGTAATGAAGAAAAACATTACCTGTTTATTTTCAGAAATGGTAAATGGGATTTACCAAAAGGAAAGTTGGATAGCGGAGAAACTTTCAGGGTAGCTGCTGTTCGCGAAGTTGAGGAAGAGTGTGGCATTCAAATCAATAGTATTGGCAGAAAGATTTGTAATACCTACCATATTTATGAAATGAATAAAGAGCGGGTATTAAAGAAAACTGCCTGGTACCGAATGAAGGCGGTAAACCAGAATAACTTGATTCCTCAACTTGAAGAGGGAATTACTGATGTTCGTTGGCTTGCTCCCGGAGATTTTATGATGATCAGACAGAATACTTACCCATTGATCAGGGATTTGCTGAATGTTGAATTCTGATTACTAGTTTTCAGAAATTAAAGTAAATCAAAAGCCTCCTGTGGTATAAACTGCTTAACATCCCCTTTATTCCTCATAATATCTCGGACAATTGTCGAACTTATGGAGGAATACCCGGGTTTGCTTACAATAAAGATGCTTTCAATTTCAGGTACCAGCGCATGGTTCATTTGTGCAATCGCCTTTTCATATTCAAAATCTGAAACAGTCCGTATGCCTCTGATCATGTAAGTGGCATTTATCTTTTTGCAAAATTCAACAGTCAGTCCCTCATAAGTTTGAACTTCAACTTTAGGTTCATTTGCGAATACTGCTCTGAGCATTGCTTTTCTGATGTCGATACCAAGGTATGGAGCTTTGGTACTGTTTAAGCCTATGCCGATGATAACTTTATCGAAAAGGGGTAAAGAACGTTTCAGAATATCAACGTGAGCTTTTGTAACCGGGTCGAATGAGCCTGGAAAAAGGGCGATCTTCATAGGATTTTATGTTTTTCCGCCAGGAGCGGATCGATTAATTAAATTGATCTGTATATTTTAGGAAAATGCTTTCTAAGCCTTTTGATTAAAGTTAATCATAATTGAATAAAATCTTTTTCATTTTCAATTTACTTTGCCCGGAAAAAACTGAATGAAGATGAACCATACTTTCTTTGTTCAACATAATTTGGGTGATTATCGAGTTTTTTCATGCTGGGGTGTTCAATAATCAAATATCCGTCAGGTTTTAAAAGATTATGATCAAAAATCTTTGATGCAATAGTATTGATCTGTGGGAGGTCATAAGGTGGATCAGCAAATATCAGATCATATTTTTCTGAATCGGATTCCAAAAATTTGAATACATCAGACTTGAAAGACTTTATAGCTGTAAGATCGTATTGTTTTACCAATGTTTTGAGGTAATTATAGCAGCCATAGTCGCGGTCGACTGAGCATATATCCGGGACTCCTCTTGAAGCAAATTCCATTGAAATATTTCCGGTTCCACTAAAAAGATCTAAAACCCGGATATTTTCAAAATCAAACTGGTTAAACAGAATGTTAAACAGGGCTTCTTTTGCAACATCAGTTGTTGGTCTGACGGGTAATTTTGCCGGAGGGTTTAATCGCAGGCCTTTTAAGCTCCCGCCTATTATTCGCATTCGTCCAGGCTAATTAATGAAAAATAGGTATGAGGATTTACATTATTGAACAATTCGGGATGACTGACGATTAATTTGCTATCGGCAAAGTCCGGTGCATTAAAATATTTCAGAATCCTCTGATAATACTCATCATCTCCGGATGTCACATCTCCTGACATAATCAACTTTGTAGTTTTTGTGTCCAGGGATAATGAATCAATTGTATTTAACAGATAGTAGTTAAATTCATCAGCATTGATACATTCGAGTATATTATACAATACCAATTCAGATTTTTTTAAACAGGCAATCTGGATATGATCATTATGAAAATCGATGAATAGGCAGATGCCATTTCTGTCGGGATTGGTTTTTTTTATGCCTTCAATGAATGAAGTTGCCTGACTGTAAATTCGCGGTTTATGAAAAATATAATTGAGTGCGGTATTGAAATTTGAATCAATAGCGAAAATATTCCTGATTTTTGAAGTTCTGATCCTGTTCGTAAGAATCAAGTCTGATACCGATGGATTGATGAATTTTGCATATTCCTGCTCATTCTCATTATCATATAATTCTTCAGGGATGAATGTGAACTTATAGGAGTCGAAAGAAACCCTGATCTTACTGAAAGGGTATTTAAATTCACGCTTAGTTTCAGGAAGTTTTTCAATTGCAAGCATCAGATCAGCCAGATTACTGATCTCAGACAATTCATATTCTGCAAGCGCTTTAAGTTCATCCCTTACCTTATCAATAATGGCGTATTGAAGCTTCCCGATACCAATATGGATCAAAAGATCGCACTTGGCTGCCGTTTGAGATTGTAAGCTGTTGTCAACTAAGTGAAGTAATTTGATCATCAAAAACAAAAATATAGTTTCTCTGCAATATTTTACACATTCTGCTGATTTAGCCCGTCAATTATTTTCAATCCATTTTATGCTTTCGGAAAATAATAGATGCATTATTTGCAATTTGCGGGAATGTATATCCGGGATCTTATCGAGCATAATTTTGGCAAAATACCTACTGTTCAACAGAGAGAGGTGTTTGTTATGCTGGAGAAATTTCTTAGTTCAACAAACGCTGAGGCATGCTTCATTCTGAAAGGCTATGCCGGAACCGGTAAAACCACTTTGATCAGTGCATTAGTCAAAGTACTTCCTAAAGTGAAGTTAAAATCTGTTTTGCTTGCGCCAACCGGCCGGGCAGCCAAAGTAATCAGTAACTATTCGGGTAAAAAAGCATTTACCATTCATAAGAAAATATATAGAAAGAAGGTTGCTGCAAGTCCGGAAATGAATTTCGTTTTGGGTGATAATATCATGGAGAATACTTTGTTTATCGTTGATGAGGCATCCATGATTTCCGATCAGGTGCATGATTACAGTCGCCAAAGCCTCCTGCAGGATCTGATCTCCTACGTTTACAACGGTAAAAATTGTAAACTGATGCTGGTAGGGGATACGGCACAATTGCCTCCCGTAGGTTCGGCAATAAGTCCGGCACTGAACAAACAGTTTGTTGCCGACGAATTTCGATTGAGTGTCTTAACGTATGAACTCACTGATGTAGTTCGGCAGGAAAAGGACTCCGGAATACTGTTTAATGCAACGCAGCTGCGTGAGTTGGTACGAAAAGGAGAAGAGGTCTTTCCCAAATTTAGGATCAGGGGATACAAGGATATCTTCAGAATGACTGGTGAACGACTTGTTGAAGGCCTGAATTATGCCTATGATAAGTATGGAATGGAAAATACCATCGTAATTTGCCGCTCCAATAAAAATGCAAATGCATACAATCAAAACATCCGTAACCGGATTCTGTACCGGGAAGAAGAATTGACTGGTGGCGACCATATTATGGTGGTTCGTAATAATTATTTCTGGCTAAAGCCGGAAGACAATAGTGGCGATTTTATTGCCAATGGAGATATTGCCAGGATTCGCAAGGTGAGAAGGATTGAGGAACAGTATGGGTTCCGTTTTGCTGAACTTGTTATTGAATTGCTTGATTATCCTGATGAGGAACCTCTGAGCTGTAAAGTGATGCTGGATACCCTTTATTCTGAAACGCCAAGCCTATCAAATGCCGACAACAAACGCTTTTATGAAGCGGTACTGCAGGATTATATGCATATCGAAAACAAGAAATTCAGAATGGAGGAATTAAAAAAGGATCCATACTACAATGCTCTTCAGATAAAATTTGCCTTTGCTGTCACCTGCCATAAGGCTCAGGGGGGACAATGGCCCGCTGTATTTATCGATCAGGGATATCTAACCGATGAAATGCTGAATACTGAATTTTTAAGATGGCTTTATACCGGTGTCACACGGTCAAATAAAGAACTGTTTCTGGTCAATTTCAGTGATCAGTTTTTTTTGGAGAATACCAGCCTTAAGCAATAATCTAAATCATTTGCTCAATGTTCTTATTTCTTCAATAATTCATTTTGAAGCAGCCCTTTCAATTCGTTTAATTTTGCCGGAACGGATGTTGCGAGATTATATCTTTCAAGAGGATCTCTACTCAGATCGTAGAGTTGTTCTGCTTCATCGTTGCCATATTCGATATCAACTTTAGGATTGTAAGCTGGACCTTTATTCGGTTTGATATACTTCCAGTTACCTTGTACGATACTTAAGGTGCCTGACTGCTCGATAACATGAGCTCTCCCCTTACTATCGGTACCCAACCATGTTTTTAGCTGATTTTGACTGTCTGAAGCATAAGCTAAATCATATTTTTGATTTGTTAATCCGGCCATAGTTGCCAGAAAATCGATCTGTGATACCAGCGCTCCCGAGACTTCGTCTGCCTTTACTGATGAAGGATATCTGACAATAAATGGGACTCTTGTACCTGCTTCAAAAGCACTGTATTTTCCTCCCCTTAATCCTGCAGAAGGCTTATGCTTTCCAATATTCTCTTTTGAGCCATCTTGGTATCCATCATCCACAACTGGTCCGTTATCGCTGCTTAGGATTACCATCGTATTAGAACTAAGTTGAAGTGAATCAAGTAATTTCATAAGTTGTCCAACTGAATCATCAAATTGTAAAATGGCATCACCTCTGTTTCCCATACCACTTTTACCAAGAAATCGCGAATTTGGTAATCTCGGTACATGAATGTCATGTGTAGAGAAAAACAGGAAGAATGGATTTTGGCTGTTCTTTGAAATAAATTCCTTTGCTTTATCAGTAATTCGTTGGGCAATATCTTCATCCTTCCATAAGGCGCTGCTTCCGCCAGTCATGTAACCTATACGACCTACTCCATTGACTATGGTGTTATCATGCCCGTCAGAATGTTTCATTCTTAAAAGTTCAGGATTATCTTTCCCAGTTGGCCATTTACCTATTTTATTCACATAATTAACCTCAATCGGATCTTTGGGATCCAGATTCACTACCCGGTCATTTTCAACATAAACACAAGGTACCCGGTCGCCGGTTGCTGGGATAAGAAATGCATAATTGAATCCGATGTCTAGTGGGCCATTAGTTATTTTCCCATTCCAATTGGGGCCTTCAGCACCGCCCAGACCCAGATGCCATTTACCTACAACAGCCGATTGATAGCCTGCTTTGCCGAACACAGAAGCAACACTCTGCTGACCGCCTTTAATTAATGCAGAAGCATTTCCAGGGGCTATTCCAGTATCATTCCGACGAAATGCATAACGGCCGGTAAGTAAGGAATATCGGGATGGGGTACAGGTAGCCGAAGTGCTATAACCCCTTGTGAACCGCGTACCCTGTTTGGCTAATTTGTCAATATTTGGTGTCTTTATAGCTTTAGCACCATAGCAACTCAGATCGCCATAACCCAGGTCGTCGGCATAAATGAGTATTACATTTGGCTTCTGTGCGAATGATTCTGAAGCCAGAATCATGAATACTATTAAAAAGCGATACTTCATATTTATTTTTTGAAAATTTGGTCTATAAAAAATTAGTTCCTGATGATTTTTGGGTCAATAAATTCCCAGTCAAGTATATGAGGGTGAACATGTTCCCGCTTTACAATGGCATTCATCTTTTCAATGATCTCCGGATGATTGGCAGCAAGGTTATTGCGCTCATATTTGTCTGTTGCAAGATCAAACAGCTCCCAGGCTCCTTTTGGGTTCTTTCTGACATCTCTTTTTACTCCTTTCCAGCTACCGATTCTGACGGCCAGTTGTCCTCCGTTTTCAGGGTACTCAAAATAAAGAAATTCATGTTTTTTCTGCTCTGATTTCTTTCCTAATAATTCCGGGACTAATGATTTTCCATCTGTTGCTGTAATTTTTGAGCCGCTCAGTTCAGCAAGGGTGGGCATAATATCATATTGAATAGAAACATGATCGCTCACCGCACTCGCCTTAATGTGATTTGGCCATCGTGCTATGAATGGTACACGGATTCCGCCTTCATACAGATCCATTTTTAATCCGCGTAAGCCCGCAACACTGTTAAAAAATTTTGTGTCAACCCCTGCCGAGAAAGTAGCGCCGTTATCACTTGAAAACATAATGATTGTATTCTCATCCAGTCCGAGTTTTTTTATCCTGTCCATAATGATACCAACCTGATCATCCAGATAGCTAATCATGGCTGCATAGGTCGAGAGCGGATATTTATTGGGGGAATAACCATTTTCGCCGTAATAGGGCTTTTCATCAAACTGACCAATGTATTTCCTGACATATTCTTCGGGAGCCTGTAAAGCCAGATGCGGCAGGGTATAGGGCAGGTATAAAAAGAAAGGCTC
>CAYJAM010000023.1:0-4620 GCA_964367725.1 uncultured Sphingobacterium sp.
ATAGATTATATTTATTAAAGCACAGACTATACCTAACAAAAACCTGGATTTTTACGTGTATTAATTATTGGCTTAGCTTTTGATAAGCTTATGAATTAAACAATTGTTCATTTGAAATTAAATTCTGATTGATGTCGCGCTGGTTAAAAATATCTCTAAGAGTAGGGGGACTGATTCTAGGCCTTTTTCTGATTGCCTGGATCGTCCTTGCTGCCTATGTATATACTCATAAGAAAGAAATCCTTACTGCAATTACAACTCAGCTCAATGAGGATCTGAGTGGTAAACTTACAATAAACCGTATGGAACCCTCTCTTATACGAGGATTCCCCGGAATTTCAGTTGGCTTGGAAGATGTTCTTCTAAGGGATAGTTTATGGTCAGTTCATAAACACGATCTTCTGAAGGCAAAAAATGTATATGTGGCTATCAATGCTTTCTCTATCCTTTCGGGTTCAATAAAGATTAGCGATATAGAGCTTAAGAATGCTGAAATTTATTTGCTGACCGATAGTAATGGCTTGAGAAATACCGAAATATTCAAAAAGAAAAAACCATCAGATGATAAGGGAGGAATTAGCAAAAAGATTAGCAGGGTTAATTTAAAGGATGTAAAATTTACAATTGATGATCAGCAAAAGCATAAGTTATTTAAGTTCAGTATCATAAATTTTAAGGGTAGGATTAATCAGAAAATTGGTGGTTGGGAAGGAAATGTGAAATCACTTACACAAGTTGATTTTTTTGCATTCAATCTAAAAAGAGGAAGCTTTCTGAAAGGCAAATTGCTTGACCTTGACCTCGATATGAAATATACTGATAAAACAGGGCTGTTGGCTATACCATTACAAGAGATCATGATCGATAAGGATGATCTTTTAATCGGTGGTAATCTTAATTTCTCATCAGATAATACAGATTACCTGATTGAAATACAGGCCCCGTCCATTTTGTTTAAGGATGCCAAGAGTTTATTATCATCGCATATAATTTCAAAATTACAGCCCTATGATGTTAAGAAGCCTCTAGAAGTCCATGCTTATTTGTCCGGGAAATTTAAGCAAGGAGGGGATCCACTTATTAAGGTGAATTTTAAAGCAAACGATAATATTCTTAGTACCCGTGGAGAGACTATAACAGATTGCAGTTTTACGGGGATTTATACCAATGAATGGAAAAAGGGGCTTCCCCGAAAAGATCCCAATTCATTGATTGCTTTTTATAATTTGAAAGGCAATTTCTATGAAATACCATTTACAGCAGATTCTATTCAGATATCAGATTTGAGAGATCCAGTTTTTACAGGAAAGTTTAAAGCTGGTTTTCAGCTTGAGAAGCTCAATAAGATATTTGGAGGAAATACTTTTGAATTTACTGCCGGTACCGCAGATTTAAATCTCACTTACAAGGCTCCATTCAATCAATTAGATACAGGCAGACGATATATATATGGTACTGTCAATGTGAAAGAGGGTGCGGCTGCATATAATCCGCGGAATTTGCTTTTTAAGGATATTAAAATGCTGATGAATTTCAAAGGAGAAGATCTGTTTTTAGAGAATCTGAAGGTTAAAAGTGGAACAACATCATTAGCAATGGAGGCTGTGCTGAAGAATTTCTCAAACTTTTATTATACCGATCCACAAAAGATTCTCATCGACTGGAAGGTTAAGAGTCCGAACGTTAATTTAAATGAATTCCTGGCTTTTCTTAGCAAGCGTAAACGCGGTTCTAATCCGTCCGGAAAGCGTTTTACAGGTAATCTGGATAAGATGCTTGAAGAAGCCAGCATGGTTATGGATATTGAGGTTGACCGCCTGGTTTATAAAAATTTCCAGGGTAAGGATCTGAGATCAAATATCACACTTAAGCAATCGGGAATTTTGATTAACAGGATGAGTATTAAACAGGGTGGAGGAAGTATGGATATTAAAGGCAATATTGATCAAAGTGGGCCAGTTAATCGCTTCAATATGAATTCCAGGATCAATAATGTTAATGTTCAGAATTTATTTCACGCATTCGATAATTTTGGTCAGGATGCTATTACAGATAAGAATTTGAGAGGAACATTTTTCGGTGATGCATCGGTTTCCGGTTCTATGCTCCCGACAGGTAAGATCGTTCCACGTTCATTAATTGGGAAAGTTAGCTTTGATATCCGCAACGGTTCTCTTGTTAACTTCGAGCCGATGTACAAAATCGGGAATTTTGCATTTCCGAATCGCGATTTTTCGAATATCACATTTATGAATTTGAAAAATACCTTAAGCATTTCGAGGGATAAAGTGAATATTCCTCCGATGGAGATCAGATCAAGTGTGCTAAATATTTATTTATCAGGTGTATACAGTTTCGGTGAAGGTACAGACATCGGAATGCTGATTCCGCTTCGAAATCCCCGCAGGGATGAATTAATAACAGATGCTGATGAGAAAAGGGAGCGATCATTGAAGGGAATCGTACTAAATCTCCGTGCAGTAGATGGGGAAGACGGTAAAGTGAAAATTCGTCTGGGAAAAAAATCGGACAAGGCTTCAGAGTGATATTCCGGAAATTTAAACAGGATCCTGAAGCAGTTTAGTTCTGTATTTTATGAACTTTAATACAAAATAGGTCAGGACAGAAAATATACCTAAATATTGAAGTGTTTCATTGATATCAGGCTGTTTTTTAATCAGTTCACCTGCAATATCAAAGAGGCAAAAAATAATCATTAGGGCTGCAAACCCATTTTTTTCCTGGCGCAAGACTTTTTTCCAGTTAAAACTATATTCAGATTTGACAAATGAACTGAATCTTGGTACTATTATCGGCGTTTTTCTTGCCCAATTCAAATAGGTATCTCCGAATTTATCCTTAAGGAATTCTTCTTCTGTAAAAATAATTCGCTCATAATAGAGAAAATAAAACAGGATAAAGGCAACAATAAACCAGAAATTACCTGTAAGCATTGCTATGCCAAGCCACATAAAGAAGTTGCCCACATAAAGTGGATTTCTTACAATGGAATAAATGCCGCTTGTGTTAAGTTCATCAGCGACCTGTTGCTTAGTATTTCTGCCTGAAGTGTTTGGGCGGCTGTAACCTACGGTATATACCCGGATGAAGAAACCAATGAATGATATAATCAGGCAGCCTAATTCGTATAAATAATGCTGGATTTCTTCCTTAAGAATCCAATTCTCAGGACTTGATTCATTCTTTAGAAACAAGCCTGCTCCAATCACAAAAATGATAAGAGGTAATACTCCACGATGTTTGAATAGCCACGTTCCCTGGCCTTGCATTTGTTCAGTTAAAGCCATTTTTCTTCTGACATTGATCTAATGTCACTGTAATGTAAATTATATATTATGAAATTGCAAGACTGTGTTAAGTTTTTGTAAAGTAATTTAATTGTTACGCAAGATTTTGATGTGTATGAATTTTTCAGATTGGATTTTATGTTAGAACATCGTTTGTTTTTTCGAAAGCCCGAAATGAAAATATAAATCAAACCTGTAACTTCGCTGCATGTACAAACTGATCAAACCAATATTATTCCAATTTGACCCTGAAAATATTCACCATCTGGTGACCGGAGGATTACGTCGGATCAATCGTATATGGGGAGTTAAGTCATTATTAAAATCTTCTTTTCAGCTTGAGGATAAGCGTCTGGAAAGAGAGGTAATGGGTTTGAAATTTAAAAATCCGCTAGGATTGGCAGCAGGATTTGATAAGAATGCCACCATGGTGGACGATCTCGCTGAATTTGGTTTTGGTTTTATTGAAATTGGTACAGTAACTCCTTTGCCACAGCCAGGTAATGAAAAACCCAGAATGTTCAGACTGCAATCAGATGTTGCGCTTATTAACCGGATGGGCTTTAATAATCAGGGGGTTGATGTGGCTGCCGACCGCCTGAAGCGGATTGATAAGAAGGGAATGATTATCGGAGGAAATATTGGGAAGAATAAGCATACGCCCAATGAAGATGCGGTTAATGATTATATCAAGTGTTTCGACCGTTTGTTCGATGTAGTAGATTACTTTGTTGTCAATGTAAGTTCGCCCAATACCCCTGGATTACGCGAATTACAGGAGAAGGAACCACTTAAAAATATATTGAACACTCTGCAGCAGCGAAACAAAAAGAACGATATATCCCGCCCTATTCTTTTGAAAATAGCACCTGATCTTACAAATTCTCAATTGGATGATATTATTGAGATTGTTAAAGAAACTAAAATCGCTGGTGTAATTGCTACGAATACAACTCTATCGAGAGATGGATTATCAGCGCCAGAAAGCCTGAAGAATGAAAGTGGTGGTTTGAGTGGCAGACCATTGACAAAGAGGTCTACAGAAGTGATCAGATACCTTTCTGAGCAATCTGGTAAAAGCTTTGTGATTATTGGGGTAGGTGGAATACATAGTCCAGAGGATGCTCTTGAGAAAATCAGGGCTGGTGCATCTTTGATTCAGATCTATACCGGATTTATTTATGAGGGCCCCGGTTTGGTTAAAAGGATACTCAGGAGCTTTTTAGCACGCTGACAGGGTTCAAAACCCTGTCAGTGTTACACATAACCCTGTCAGCGTTTCACTAATCAAAGTCAAAAGCCATTTTCGAAT
>CAYJAM010000023.1:4630-14094 GCA_964367725.1 uncultured Sphingobacterium sp.
AATCACGCTGCTTAACGCTGACAGGGTTTTGCATAACGCTGACAGGGTTCAAAACCCTGTCAGCGTTTCAATTATCAAAAAACATTTTCGAATTAAAATCCAGTGATTCAGACCAATTGTCGTGAAAACTGCTGAATAGTTGCGGGCCTCCGAACCAATTCATGACAGTATCGGTTTCCAGAATTTTGCTTTTACCCTGAAGCAATAAATGATATGAAGAGTATAGGTAGTTAATATAATCTTTCGTGAAACCGTGTTTAAGCGGATTGAGATGAATGTAAGCGATTAGTTGAATTAAGTAGTACTCTTCACTGACTTCGATTCTCCTGAACGGCGTTTCGAATAATCCACCGGTTCTTGAAAATTTTTTATTAATAGCCTGTGCATAGCTATTAAAAAGGTGACTGAATTGTAAGCTGATTATTTTTTCAGTTGGATACCCTTTCTCTTCAGGGATAATTTTATTCAATGTTTCTTCAGATCGTGTACGAATCAGAAAGTGAAAATGATTTTTTAAAAGACAAAAAGCATAGGTGTGGGCAATAGGACTTATAAATTTTAAGTATTTATTCAGGAAGTAGGTATAGTTTCTCTTTTCTTTAAAAAGAGTCTCCTTATTTATACCCCGGTTAAATATGTGGTAAAAGGTGTCAGGTGCTAAAGGTGCGGTGTTTTTTTTCATGATTATCCAAGTTTTTAGATCCGTAAGGCTGTCCGTAACGCTGACAGGGTTTTAAACCCTGTCAGCGTTTGCTGATTTGAATTTAACCAGTAAAACGAACCAAATTTTGATTTGGGTTGGATTGATTAGTAAACGGTATGGTTGGGGAGATTAACGGACAAATTGAATCCTGATTTTAAAATATCCTATGTTAAAAATTCAAATAAATTCCAAAGCGGAGACATGGCAGAAATTCCAAGTCCCAAATCCAAAACGCTGACAGGGTTTGAAACCCTGTCAGCGTTTATTTGAATTTAACCAGGAAAAAAACTGAATCTTGTTTATTGTTGAAAAAATTAGTGTACGGTCTGATTTTGAAAATTACCGGACAAAAAAAATCCTGATCTGAAAAGATCAGGATTGAATATTTCAAAAAAAGCTAATTATTTCTTAGCAGCAGCTTCAATAGCAGCAAGTACCGCGTTGTTTTTAGCTATTTGTCCGGTAGCAGATTCTGCTGAACGGCTTCCGGTTTCAATATTCCGGCCTAATTTTAAAAACTGAACTTCTAAACGTGAAGTGGTTTTATTTTTTCTGTCTTTTCTCTTTAAACGTGTAACACCCATGGTTTTAAATTTAATATTTTAATTGAGGTCAGGAGCGGGTTCGAACCGCTGTAAAAGGTTTTGCAGACCTCTGCCTAGCCACTCGGCCACCCGACCTTATGTATTAAGGAATGCAAAAGTAGCAATTAATTATTGCTACCCAACAAATTTTATGATTTTCTTCTTAATTCTGAGCAAAATATGGATGCTGAAATGGCAACATTCAGAGATTCAGCATTTCCAAACCTGGGAATCGTAACCGGAAAATTGATTCTGCTTTGAAGTTCATTACTAATTCCCTTCCCTTCATTACCTAATAATATAATTCCCTCCTGTCCGAAATTGGTTTTATAAATCGACTTCCCATTAAGTAGAGCACCGTAAACAGGAAGACTGGTTTGATCCAGGAAATCTCTAAGATCTGTGTAGATTATATTCACCCGCGATAATGATCCCATACTGGCCTGCACGACTTTAGGATTATATGCTTCTGCAGTATCCAATGAACATAAAATCGTGTTCAATCCAAACCAATCTGCGCTGCGAATAATGGTGCCCAAATTGCCGGGATCTTGTATGCCATCCAGTGCAATAAGGAATGACCCATTAAGTTTTTTTGTGTTTAAATCACTTTGTTTTGGTATTTGAACTACTGCAAGTATTGCCTGTGGACTGCTTAATGCACTTATTCGGGATAATTCTGATTCAGTAATTTCAACTGACTTTATATTTCGTGATAAATTGCCCAACTTTGGCATCAAATTTTCTGTGTAAAAGACAGAATCAACAACATAATCAGAATTTATAAATTCCTGAATTGATTTTAAGCCTTCAACAATGAAAAGGCCCTGTTCTTTTCGGATTTTTTTTTGATGTAGAGATTTAATAAAACTTATTTGAGACTTTGAGATCATACTTTATCTACCGTAGTTCCTTACTTACAAGTATACTGCTTTTGATTATATTAATCTTGGGCTCATGTAATGCAACACGATATCTTGCAGAGGATCAATCTCTTGTTAAAAAGGTTGAACTGACAGGGGTGGATAAGCAGTTTAAAGAAACCGCACTCACCTTTGTACAAAGTGATATTCGTACCAACTCGCGATTGAATCTTGCTTTATATAATACCTTCAATACAAGAGATGGTAAATACAGGACAGACAAGGTTAAGGCTATAGGTGAAGCTCCACACTTGCTTGACAGCTCTCTTGTGGAGATATCAAGAGTTCAGATTGAAAAATTTCTGGCAACAAAAGGATATTTCAATGCTAAAGTCACAAGTGAAATTGAAGTAAAAGATAAACAAGCCAAAATCAAATTTGTAGCTACTCAGGGCCCAGAATTTAAAATCCGAAAAATAGAATATCAAATTGCGGATTCTGCCGTTTTAGCGATCTATGAACAGAATCGGGAGAGTTTCAGCCGAATCAAGGAGGGTAATCGTTTTGATTCAGACTCCCTTGCACTGGAACGTGAACAGATTTTCAGGATGATGAAGAAAAACGGGTATTTCGATTATGTTCGTCAGTATGTAAGATTTGATGTGGACAGTAATTTATCCGATAGTCAGGCAGATCTTAAGTTGTTTCTTTCCAATCCCGAAGGAAAGTCGGCACACCAGGTTTATACCATTAATAACAGTCAGATAACCATCCGGACCAGTGAAGGTAAATTTGAAGGATTAGAAACGGATACCCTGCAGGTGGATTCACAGTTTCGTTTTATCGATTACTCCGGGAAATTTAAACCAAAGCCAATTAAGAAATATATCTTTTTGAAAAAGGATGATATTTATAATATTGAAAATGAAGAACTTACTTACGACAGGCTTTATGATCTTAATGTTTTCAGAAACTTGAAAATTGATTATACTAAAGCCAGCGACAGTACGAATAAGCTTAATCCCAGATATGATATTTCACCCCTTAAGCGGATGAGCAATAGAATTGAGGGGGAATACACTTTCAACTCTGGACGAAATGGTTTTAACATTGGGAATACCTATACAAACAGAAATCTTTTCGGAGGAGCCGAGCTACTGGAAGTAAAAGCAAAATACGGGGTTTTATTTGATGCCACCTCAGATAGAAAAATATTAGATCGGGTATTCAGCAGAGACCTTCAGCTCGGAATTAATCTGATTCTTCCGAAATTGCTCGTCCCGTTCAGAATCCCGGATATTGGAAGAAATGGAATGCCGCATACTACAATTTCCAGTAGTATGCAGTCATTTGACCAACGGTCTGCTTTCAGAAGCCGGGTTTTTATAAATTCCATAACCTACGATTGGGTTGAAACCAAATCAAAACTTCATTCCTATACCCCAATCAATATCGAGTTTAGAAAAGGGGTGCTTGACCCAGTGTTTAGAGATAGTTTATTACAGCGTGGGTTTGGCTTGTATGTAAAAACGAATGATCGCCAATTTTTCAATTTAGGAAGCCAGTATGCTTTCACCTATAATGCCAATAGACTTGATAATTACAATAATTTCCTGTTTTTCAGGGGGGAGGTTGACTTTGCCGGGAATTCACTTGGAATTCTTGATAAGCTGATCAAATTTAAAAGGGATGCTGATGGATTTAGAACTATTTTCGGTTTACCCTATCAGCAATATGTAAAAACCGAATTGGATATACGATACTACCGCTATTTAGGGGGCGATAACCAGTTCGTTGCGCGATTGAATCCTGGAATTGGATTAGCCTATGGAAATAGCGATCTCCTAACCTTTGAAAAGAATTTCTTTGCCGGAGGATCAAGTGGGGTAAGGGCATGGCAGGCACGTACTCTTGGCCCCGGTAACTATAACAGGGCTGTGTTGGGAACAGATGGTAAGGCTGATACACTTAGAGCAAACCTTCGGAATCTGGATCAGTTAGGTGAATATAAACTGGAAGGGAACCTTGAGTTTAGGTTTAAAATTTTAAATAGCTTCATGGGTGCTAAGGTAAAAGGTGCTACATTCACTGATTTTGGTAATATTTGGAGAAGGAAGGTAAGTGTCGAAAATCCGGGTGGTGAATTTAAATTCAATCAAATTTTCAATCAACTGGCAGTAGGTGTGGGTGCAGGTTTACGGTTTGACCTCAATTATTTTGTTTTCAGGCTGGATGCCGGAATTAAGGTAAAAGACCCTCAATTCACCGGTTCAGAACAATATGTCATTAAGTATCTTTTCAATAAAAAGGAATTTAAAGATAATTATGCAAGCACACATCGCCCTGATGTTTATCGTTTTGTACAGTATAATTTTGGAATTGGAATGCCGTTTTAGTATTGAGTAGTGAGTAGTGAGTAGTGAGTATTGCGTATTGAGTTGTTAGTATTTAGAGAATAGACAGAATAATTTACTCCATATTTGTAATTATGAAGTAATGCTATTTCTTGAATGTTACCTAAAATATGTTCTTCAGACCATCAAATACGGTGTCAAAAAATGTGGAGATCTTCAGACCATTACTGGTATTGAAATAGAACATCACGATAAGCAAAATTCCGGCGATTATTATAAACTTTCTGAACATCATAGCGAGTAAAATAATCAGGGCAGGTACAAGTACCAGTACCAGCCAGCTAATTTTTATGGGATTAAGCATATCATATTTTTTGATCACATAATATAATTTACCCTGATTTCCAGATTCATTTTCATGTCTGATATAGATAAATGTTGACTTACTTATAGGCTGAGGAACAAGGGCAGCCCCATTATTGAATTTTAGTTCCTGCTCAAATCCGTTGATGCTAAACTTAAATGTACCACTCAGGTTTTCAATTGGCTTATCAACCGTATCAACAGCAATAATTGCTAACTGATTATTCTTATAGAGGTTTTCCTTAACAATAAAATTGTTGATTGTAATTTCTGTTCCGGCAGCTGGATTGCTTTGAGTGTATGCTGATTCACAAATGAATAGTATTAAAAGTGAAGACAGTGCAAATTTGATTAATCTCATTCGAATGATCGTTTATTGTAAATTAAAAATCCGATATGAAACATTAGTCCAAATCGTTTTTGTTCCTCAGAATAATGATTGAGGCTTAAACTTAGCGGCCCTGCAAGTGTATTATAAACAAGTCCGGCAGTAGCAGCATAATAGCTTTTCGTAAAGATCCCATCATAACTAACTGATTGTAAATTAGTTAACTGAAATACTCTGAATGGCTGAAAAACATATCCTTCTGCCCTTAAATCGAGCTTTTTATATAGGTGAAATACATTTTTCATGCCAAAGGCACCATAAGTATTCGCCCTAAAGTTTTCAATGTAAGAGGATTTTGAATCCTGTAATGGATTAAAGGCCGGGGCACTCAATAAGGTAGATTTGTAGGTGCTAAAAAGCGGTTTATTACTAAATACTGCTTCTGTTAAGAAGCCTAATGAATAAATTTTTGTGTTTAAAACATAGGATTCCCTGCTAACCATGGCCTTTATCCATTCACGATTGGTTTTTGTATTCTGTATCCTGGTAAACCCGGGTTCTTCTCTGAAAATATTTCCAGGGGAATAAGATTCAGTACCTGAATACACATTAATTCCAACCTGAATAGATGATCCGCTGCTTGCATATTGCCTACGGTTTAAAGAATTCCTGGTATAGGTTAATGATGCCATTAAACCATTAAAACTGTTGAAGTCCATGATGTCTCCAAAGGTAAAACGCTGATTCGGACTGTACTGATCATCAAAGCTTAAAAAACCTGCCTGAGCTTCCAGTTTTCCATTCTTGGTGAAAGGTATTCCGAGTTTTAAAACGATTCTGCGATCTGATTGCTCAATAAAGGAGGGTTTTATGTTCTGAATAAAGATCTGGCTTTTGTTAAAATAGTTCCAGTGATTATAGGTCATCTCTGCTTCCAAATATATTGGAAGTTTGCTTGGGAAGTCTACGCGTGCGCTTGTTTGAGCAGATTCATAAAATCCTCCTGCATAAAAATTGGCAGAGAAGGTATAGGATTTCTTTCTCAGATAATTATACTGTAAACCTACATATGCATTACTGATCGGCCTTGTTGAAATGGCACCACCAAAATCTATTTTGAAGTTTTTTTCCGGTTGAACCTGTACCTCGAAATTATAAAGATCCTTATCAGGTTCATATTTTATTCTGGGATAGACCGTCTCGAAATTATCATCTGCCACTAATTTGTAATATCCTTTTTTTACTTCCTTCAGACTACTAAATACATCAATTGTATTTTCAATAACCCGCTCTACATAGGCTTTCTGTTTTGAATTTACTCCGGTGGCAATTATATTGTTGAACTCGAGAAAACCTAAACGACCTTTAAAGTTAGCCCTTTTTTTATTCAGCTCATCTTTGCTTATTTCTCTTGAGATTGCTTTTTTAATTGCCGGGATATCTGCAAGTGCAGCTTCATAACCCTTTTTTATCAGTTCTGCCACCGGCGAAAAATTAGTGGTGGAATATTCTTCAAGATCAGGTTCAATATAGGTTCCATTCTTTCCTATTGCAGATGAATCAGTTTTTGAGAGGAACATATAAACCAGAAAACGGTTCATTAATTTTTCATCATTTTCCTTTGGATAATCACTGAAGTTCTTTGAAGAAACATTTGTTCCAATAATATAGTCTGGTTCGAAATCTTTCTTGAGCACATCTACCGGAAAATTATTGTATAAACCACCATCAAATACATATTTATCATTCACTTTTACCGGACGGTATACAAGTGGGACTGTGAAGGTTCCCCGAATAGCTTCTGCCAGATTTCCTTTCGAAACCGGGATCATTTTTTGTGTAAATACATCAGCAACGATGCACCTGAAGGGTACAAAAAGCTGATTGAAATCGTCTTTTGCGATTGCCGAGGCCTGTCCATAAAGCTCTAGTAATGCAAAATTCAAAGGGATATCATTGATCAGGTTTGAACGCAGTTTGACATGAAATCCGGTATCTACCTGTAGTTTTGCAGTAATAAAGGATGGATTTTCAGGCTTTTTATTATAGAAATAGCGGTATTCGTTTTTGTACTGCCCATTTACCCAGGTTTGAAAGTCGGGGCTAAGGGCAATGGTTTCAATCTCTTCGGGACTATAACCTGCGGCATACATCCCTCCAACAATTCCACCCATTGAGGTTCCGACTATGTAGTCAATTGGGATATTGTTTTCCTCAAGAGCTTTCAGGACTCCTATATGTGCCAATCCTTTTGCACCCCCACCGCTAAAAACAAGACCGACCTTTTGTGCCTTAGCTGATAAAGAGAACAGTAAAATAATTAAGAAATAAATATGTTTACTCATGGTTGCCTTAATCAAAATTAAGGATTTTAACCATTAAACAGTTTTTTGTATTTGCTTAGTATATATCGGATAGTATTCCAGAGGAAAAAGAAAAATGAAATGTCATCATTTATCCTGAACCTGATTCACCAGGTTCACTGATCTTAGCTTCGAAAGTAGTTTAAATGCCCTGTTCCTGTGATTGGCTCCCGTAAGTACAATGATGCGTTTACCTTTATTCTTTTTTGCTATTGCTTTCACGTTATCCGCTATTCGCTGATCCCGCATAACCTGAAAATCATCATAATACTGGTAGGGTGTACCTCTTAATATTTGGGTCTGTGACACTGTAAATTCTTCGGTTAAGGCATCATACTCTCCGGTCATCAATTGGTTCGCACCTAAACCGGCCATCATTTTGCCTCTTTTACTGATCAGATCTGGAAGCCCTTTTTCAATCCGTGCTTTTACAATAGCGCTATCGCGCATTAATTTCTGATTCATTAACCTGAATTTCCCAAACTCAACAAGGGTATCTTTTAAAAAGTTTTCAGGCAGTGGTTTGCCCGCAACATCAGCCCCCATGAAATCAATTCCGGCCTTTTTTGCTTCAGGGAATTCATTTAAGAACATGATCATTTCGGGATTATAGAATTTATGGAGATAGATCGTGTCCTGATCCAGGTCCTCCGGACGAATTTCCACCGCAATGATATCAGGTCTGAAGTTTTTGATGATGTTTCTTACATGCTCAAAATTGTAATTGACATTCCTTTTGTGTCCGGCATGAATTGTTGGAAGGATTAATAGCTCTGTTTTTTGAGCAAAAGACGGACTTACCAGCAGGCAAAGCATTAGCATGGATGCCATGAATAGTTTTAGTTTCATTGGATTTAGATTTAGAATTTAATAAATGATCAGACCGTCATGATCAACACTGATACTGCTTGCACTGCCTTCTTCCCTGATCTGCACCAAAAATTGCTTTGAGGTCGCTTCCATGCTCAATAAATTGTTTTTACCATCGATCAGAATCCCTGATTCAGGAACATTCAAATCTTTCAGATTGGTAGCGTATTTTTTATTAAGCTTAAAGAATTCCTTTTGCCTGTAATAGGTGAGCCATAAGTATTTCTTTTGTTTTTCTGAATAAGGTAAACTGAACTTTTCTTGCGGGGTAGTTGGAGTTTTATCTGAAAATACGGTATATGCCCATCGCTCCGGATAATGCATATTAATTATTCCCTGGGATGTAAAGCATGAATAATGAGGAGGGAAGGCTTTGCCATTGTTGTCCATTGCCTTCGAGTAAACTCCGTCTTTTACAATAAAATCAAAGTTGGTTCTTAAAAAATTGATTCTGAAGTTGGTATTTTGTTTAGCATTTAGCGGATCGAACTTTAATGCTGAAAGCGGTATCGCTATTTCTGCTATCCATCCTTTATCCGTATCGCCTGAATTGTTTATCGTTCCTAAAAGTTTCACTCCTGATTTGTATCCAATTGGATTCCAACCTGTTACAGGTGTTCCTGCATCTCTGTATGGCTTATTCATGATCAGATAAAGCATTTTATTCTGAGGATTTATCTGAATCTCAAAATCATCATTCATATTATTATCAGGGTCAATAAAAATTTTGAACACATTATCTCTGAATATAATATCCTTTTCCGGCTGTTTGTTTGCCCATAAATGGGGTTCCTCCAGTTCAGCAGCAACGTACAGGTAATTTGCATCCCACAACATTTTTACCCTTGTTTTATAGGCAGGAGCAGGTTTTAAATCGCCCTCTATATCAATAAAGTATTCAGTCCATGGAGCATCTGTCCAGCTTTTTTCGTTCAGTTCTCCATCCATGCCTAATGGGGCAGAAGCCTTAAAGAGCGTATAGGATTTTGGTTCTGTGAAAAGCGGTTCAAGTCCGACGAATGGATTCTGAGCAAAT
>CAYJAM010000024.1:0-3923 GCA_964367725.1 uncultured Sphingobacterium sp.
ATCAATGGTAACCCGGGCTATTTTTTCTACTTTTTCCTCAAAATTATCCATCAGGGCAATCGACATATCCGGTGTGCGGTAGAATTCGGCCCAGAATGGTAAATTTTTAATTAAAACTGCGGATAGGTCACCATAACAGGAATCTGTATTCAATTGGTTGATCTGATGGCTTCCTCCCAATACCAGGCATTTTCCGGTAAATATTCTGGCGTCAGGCCGGTTATCGCAGTACATGGATAGGAGGTCTTTACCGCCTTTAAAATGGCACTCTTCAAGTGATTCTTCGCTTACAGGGATGAATTTGCTCCGGTCATTTGTAGTGCCAGATGATTTGGCGAACCATTTGATTTCAGATGGCCAGAGCACGTTCTGCTCACCACTCATCATTTTTTCGATATATGGTTTCAGTGATTCATAATTCTGAATCGGAACCCGTTCCTTAAACTGATCCTGATTAAAGATGGATGAATAGCCGTATTTTTTGCCCCACTCGGTATGCTGGGCGGTAGAGATAAGTGTTTGAAACCATTCATCCTGAACATCGTAGGGATATTTTATGAAAAGCTCGATCTGATGCATCCGCTTTTTCATGATCCAGGTAAAGATGGAATTTACAATCGTCATTCTGCTTTATGGCTTATTTGGGGCTCAGACTTTCTTTTTTCGCAGTTCAAAATTCTGACCAAGATAGAATTTTTTGGCCATTTCATTGTTTGCAATCTCTTGCGGAGTACCTGTGAGCATGATCTTGCCCTCGGCAAGTAAATAAGC
This sequence comes from uncultured Sphingobacterium sp., assembly GCA_964367725.1. Taxonomy (GTDB): domain Bacteria; phylum Bacteroidota; class Bacteroidia; order Sphingobacteriales; family Sphingobacteriaceae; genus Daejeonella. The sequence goes on from CAYJAM010000024.1 coordinate 772, forward strand.
TCTGTCTGTTATGGAGAGGGTTTCCTGAACATTATGATCGGTAATCAGAATTCCGATATTCCGAAGTTTAAGTTTGGCCACGATACTTTGAATCTCTTCAACAGCAATGGGGTCAACGCCGGCAAATGGTTCGTCCAGAAGAATGAATTTTGGATCGGCAGCAAGAGCTCTTGAAATTTCAGTTCTTCTTCTTTCTCCTCCCGAAAGCAGGTCGCCGCGGTTCTTCCGTACTTTGTGCAGACTGAATTCATCGATCAGTTGTTCAAGTTTGTCTTTTTGTTCTTCCTTGTTGAGTTTAGTCATCTCAAGGACAGCCTTAATATTATCCTCAACCGATAGCTTTCTAAATACTGAAGCCTCTTGTGCCAGGTATCCTATACCTTTTTGAGCCCTTCGATACATGGCATCTTCAGTGATATCCTGATCATCCAGAAATACATGGCCCTCATTTGGTCTGATGAGACCTACGATCATGTAAAAGGAGGTTGTTTTTCCTGCGCCATTTGGTCCAAGTAATCCCACAATTTCGCCCTGCGAAACATGAAAGGATACATTATTAACAACAGTACGTTGTTTATATTTTTTTACCAGATTCTCAGCTCTTAAAATCATTGTTCCCGGTTTGGAAGAGCTGGACGTATCCCCTTGATATTCAGTTGTATCGATTTTTTCTCTTTCCATGTATTCTCTTCAATGGTATAACAAAGGTCAAATGCTGCGCCAGAATTGATCATTTTCAGGTATTCACCCAGATTAAAACCTATGCAGTTATAATAGGTTTGATTATCCTGATGCACACACATTTTCAAATGATTGCTGCCAACAATTGTTGCCGCCCCGTAAGTATAAACATTTCTGCTAACAAATATGGGAGCCATGTTTTGCGGACCGAATGGTTCAAACTGTTTTAAGATCCTGAAAAATTTCGGATCGATCTGTTTCAATTCAATTTCTGCATCGATATTTATCGCCTGCACGAGCAATTCTTCAGTAATACTGGCTGCAACCACCTCTTCAAAACGCTGTTGAAATGCAGGGATATTCTCCGTTTTCATAGTCAGCCCCGCGGCATATTTATGACCACCGAACTGTATCAGCAAATCACTGCATTCGCATAAGGCTTCATAAAGGTCGAAGCCGGCAACCGATCTTGCCGAACCAGCCGCATAACCATTTGAATCAGTCATAACGATGGTTGGACGATAATATTTTTCGGTAAGCCTTGATGCCACAATCCCGATTACACCTTTATGCCATTCTGCATTATAAACAACAGTTGTTTTGCGACTGATCAGAACCGGATCTCCATCAATCATTGCTAGTGCCTGCTCGGTAATATTGCTGTCGTGCTCCTTACGTTCCGTATTTTTTGTGTTGATGATCTGGCTTTTTTCAAGAGCTATGGCTTCATCATCCGCGATCAGCAGATTTACCGAATGCTTTGCATCATCAATCCTTCCGGCAGCATTGATCCTTGGCCCAATCGTGAATACCACATCCATGATGCTCAGGTTTTCTTTTCTTCCTGAAATATTCATGAGAGCCAATAAGCCCTTGCATGGCTCTGTATTTAATTTGAGAAGACCATGCCAGGCCAGGATCCGGTTCTCTCCCGTAATTGGTACGATGTCGGATGCGATACTCACAGCTACAAGATCCAGATAAGAGCTTACCTGCTCAAAAGGAATGTCATACTTGAGCGCATATGCCTGAATAAGTTTAAACCCGATACCACAGCCTGATAATTCATTGTAGGGATAAGTACAATCGCTTCGTTTGGGATCAAGCACTGCTATTGCCGCAGGCAGCTGATCTCCGGGAAGGTGATGGTCGCAGATAATAAAATCTATTCCCCTTTCATTTGCATAATCGATTTTATCGACTGATTTGATGCCGCAATCCAATGCGATAATCAGCGAAAAACCATTTTCAAACGCATAATCTATTCCCTGGGTAGAAATACCATAACCCTCACGGTAACGATCGGGAATATAGAAATCAATTTCTGAATGAAGTTTTTTAAAGAAGCTAAAAGTGAGGGCGACCGATGTGGTTCCATCTACATCATAATCACCATAAATAAGAATCTTTTCACCTGATGTAATTGCCTGATTGATACGGGAGACTGCGATTGCCATGTCCTGCATCAGGTAAGGGTCGTGAAGATTGTTAAGTTCAGGCCTGAAAAAATTTCTGGCCTTTTCATAATCAGTGATTCCTCTCTTAACCAGAAGGTTGGCAAGGACCCTATCGATACCCAGGGATTCCTGCAATTCAGCTATTGCTTCAAGGTTTTCAATCTCCCGTTCCACCCACCTTTTTTGCATATCTTTGCCTTAATGAACCGTAAAAATAGAATTTAACATCCTAATAAACAAAGAACATTGAAAGCTTTCGCCTTGTATGAAGGATCTTATTCTGTAGATAATTCAAAAACATTTATTCCATTTGATCCTGCAATTCATAGTCCAAAAGACAGGCCTGCCTCTCTTTTTATTTATGTGCAGCCTTTTCTGGTTGAAACCGGGAATGATCTGATTATCCTGGATACCGGCCTTGGCTTTCATAATGGGGAAGGTGAACTGATTATACATGATAATATTCGTAAAGCAGGTTATGATCCGGAAGATGTCAGTCTGGTTCTGATGTCTCATCTGCACTTCGATCATGCAGGTGGAATGGTTAATAATAACAGAGGTCAGGTATCTTTGAGTTTTCCGAATGCCGAATATGTGATCCAAAGAGGGGAGTGGGAAGCAGCTTACAGCATGCCGTCAAGATCTTACAAAACCGAGATCTTTGATTTTGTTCAACGTAGTGGCTCAGTACACTTTATTGAAGGGAGCGGACAATTTAACAGGGAGATAGCCTTTGAATTGACAGGAGGTCATTGTGAATTTCATCAGGTTTTCCTGATCAGGGAGGATGATGAAACCATTTTCTTTGGCGCAGATATTCTTCCTGAGCCTGAACAATTACTAAGAAAATTTATTGCCAAATATGATTTCGATGGAAGAAAATCCATGGAATTAAGACAGGAATACGGTAAAAGAGCCGCTGAAGAACACTGGGATTGTTTATTCTACCATGCTAAAAGCAGGGCTATTGCAAAAGTAGCTTTTGAGAATGAAGCGTTCAGAATTGTTTAGCAG
>CAYJAM010000024.1:4023-13917 GCA_964367725.1 uncultured Sphingobacterium sp.
CTAGTTTTTCTTCGCTGTCAGATTAATGTTCAGCTCAAACTCGTCATCAATTGCTTTATCGCCTATATCCCCGAAGAAGGTTTTTGAACGAAATTTGATATCATATTTTGTACGGTCAACCCTGATGCCTGAGGCAACAGCTACTACCACACCTTTTCCTTGCTTAACAGTTGCAGGAAATGTCAGTGGATGAGTAATTCCCTTGATGGTTAGATTTCCTGTAATGTTTACACGTTCTTTCCCGGCTGCGGTAACTTTTGTGATTTCAAATTTCGAGCTTGGGTTTTTTTCGGCAGAAAAGAAATCTGGTGATTTTAAATGGGTTGTGACCCTGGCATTATCTGAGGTGATGCTGGACATGTCCATAAGGAACAAGCCTTTTTGCAAAGATTTTCCATTATAAACCAGGCTGCCTTCTGTGATTTTTACGGTTCCGGTATGGCCACCGCCAACTTTTTTGGCTGACCACCCGATTGAGGAGTTTGCTACGTCAACTGTGTAGACCTCTTCTTTAACTGGGTTAAAGGCCATCATAAGGATAGTCCCTATCAAAAGGATTGTAAAAGAGAATAGTTTCTTCATTTTTTCATTTATTAATTGATCAATTCCTATAAATATATTCTAAATATATTTTTGTACGAATGTTTAGGGAACTGTCACTGATAAATTACCTGAGTCTGACATTAAGCCAAATTGGTTTCATGTTTTTTGAAATAGATGCAAAAAGTTGTGCCTACTTCAGGTAAACTATCAACTTCAATCTTTCCATCCATAGCTTCAATCTGTGATTTGATAATGTATAATCCCAGCCCTTTACCTTCAATATTAGAATGGAATCGCTGATATAGGCCAAAGATTTTATTTCCGTATTTGTCAAGATTGATGCCTATGCCGTTATCACTAAAGAAAAATTGTGTAAAATCCTTGCCTTCACGTGTTTTCAATGAGATCACCAGATTCCTGTCTTGGGATTTGTATTTAATCGCATTGGTAAACAGATTAAGCAATATGCTATGAAGGTAATGCCTTGGGAAATGGATCTTTAAATCATTTGGAAAATTTACTTCTATTTTTGCACCAGAGCTCCTGATTTGGTTTTCTATTGTTTTAATCACAATATTGAGCTCAGTTTTTAGATCCAGATCTTCACTTTTAGCCGGTTTTCCTGATTGGCTTGCAACAATTTCAACAAGATCATTCAATGTATTGTCCAATTGCCTTACACAATCATGAATATTCTGGAGGATTTCGTCCTGAAGCTCCTGTGTAAGGTTGGTTTCCTTTTGTAATTCAGTCAGACTTATGAGATTTACCACAGGCGCACGGAGATTATGAGAAGTGATATAGGCGAATTTTTCAAGTTCATTATTCTTCTTGCGTAATTCCTTTGTGATTTCCTGTAATTCAATTTCTTTTCGTTTGATGAAGTCGATATCCAGAATTGAACCTATTACGATTTTTCCTTTACCATTGCTTTCAGAATTTGTCATTTTACTGAATGAAAGTAACCATTTCCATTCACCATGAATTGTTCTTACACGATAGGTAAGATTATTGTATTGATTTTTACCCTTTCTTAGTGCTGAAGCAGCGTATTTCACATTTTCCTGATCATCCGGATGGATTGCTGCAATCAATTGATCATGATCCAAAAATACATCGGGGTCAATACCCTGATTCCGGAACCAGTTCCGGTCATAAATTAACTCATTTGTATCCAGGTTCCTGCTCCAGATACAAAGTCCTGCAGCTTCGATTGCGATCTCCAGCCTCTGCTCTGCCTTTGTCCGATTTATTATTTCGGTTTGAAGGTCAGCAGTTCTCTTTGAAACTTGTTTGCGTAAGCGCCAGTTACCAATTAAATTTATAATAAAAAGAAACCCAGCCACTGCCAGTATATAAAGCAGATAGTCGAAATATTGCAGCTTTTTTGTATTCGAAGACTTGAATAGTAAGCCTTCGATAGTTGTATTCTCTTCTGCAAGCCCGAGCTTTTTGTAGTTTTTGAGCATGTTCTCCCAACGTCCGGGATTCATATGCCCGATCTCAACAAGTTCAGGTAAAATTAATTTTTTCATTTCAGTGGCTTCATAGAGCAATTGCTCTCTGGTTATTCCCCGACTTTTTACACCCGGTAGCCCAAGAATATACGTTATGATTTCTTCAGGATTGCTCATTGCATATTGCCATCCTTTCAGACTTGCTTCATTGAATTTTTCAACTGTCCGGGGGTGGCTATTTGCCATCTCGACGGTGGTGAAAAGCAGGTCCCCATAAAAGTCGATGCCATAATTTATGGGCTTGATTATACTTACCTGATGCCCCATTTTGCGCAGTATCTGCGGTTCAACTGTAATGTAAGCACTTTGTGCATCAACTTTCCCATTGATAAGATCCTGGATTTGCCAGCTATGTTGGATGATTTTTACAGAATCGATTGGTATTCCTTCGTCTAATAAAAGGGCTTTGAGTAATCTTCCTCCCTGATCTTCCGATACCATTATTGACTTCCCGGCAAGATCTGAAGGAGAATTGATCTTCCTGTTTGCCAAAGTCATGAATATATATGGGGAGTGCTGAAATATAACAGAAACAACTACTACCGGCTTTTTGTTTATAAAGGAATTTAAGATATCTGATCCGGTAACACCGAAATCGGCTTTGCCATTGAGAACATTATCCACAGGTGGATTTAATTCATTGCCTTGTAATATTTCAACATCCAGGCCGGCATCTTTATAATAGCCCTTTTCTCTTGCAGCATAATACCCCGCAAATTGAAACTGATGCAACCATTTTAACTGAAGTTTTATTGGTTTTAATTCTTGAGAATTTGCCCTGAAAGGAAAATTCAGGCAAAGCAATACCAGAGCAGCATAATGTATTGAGATATGAAAATTTATTTTCATTTTAAAACGCATTAATTACTCTTCCTTAATCGACTCAATAAGGTTTAAAATTACTGATTTTCAAATGGTTAATATCACAGTATAAGAATATTGATTCGGTTAGCAGCTTTCATGTTTCTCTGACATGAATTTGTTTTTACGATAATTTTAAAAATTTGTTTTATGGTTAATAAATTTAATCAGAAAGCAATGAAATTAAATGCAGGAAAATGAAAATACCCTGCTGTTGGGCAGGGTATTCAGAGTATAGGGTATTTTAAAGGATAAAACTATTATGCTACTTCTTCAGCATAAGATTCTATTGGAGGACATGAACAAACCAGTGTCCTGTCGCCATGAGTATCATTAACCCGACCCACTGATGGCCAGAATTTAAAAGCAGCAACATATGGCAATGGAAACGCAGCAGTTTGTCTGGAGTATGGATGGGTCCAATCATTTGCAGTTACAACAGAAGCTGTATGTGGTGCATTTTTCAGAGGGTTATCTACTGCATCAAGTTTGCCACTCTCTACTTCTGATATTTCAGCACGGATGGCAATCATCGCATCGCAAAACCGGTCAAGTTCATGTTTTGGTTCTGATTCTGTTGGTTCGATCATAACCGTACCTGCAACCGGGAAAGAAACTGTTGGTGCATGGAAACCATAATCCATAAGTCGCTTGGCGATATCTGTCACCTCAACTCCGTATGCCTTGAAAGAACGGCAATCCAGAATCATTTCATGTGCACAACGTCCCATACTTCCGGAATATAAAACCGGGTAAGAATTCTCCAGACGGGCTTTAATGTAATTGGCATTCAGAATGGCATATTTGGTTGCATTGGTCAATCCCTCACCGCCCATCATTGCAATATATGCATGTGAAATAAGAAGGATTGAAGCTGAACCCCAGGGGGCCGATGAGACCGCAGATATAGACTTTTCATTGCCCATATTAACCACAGCGTGACCCGGTAAAAACGGTACCAGATGTTTTGCTACCCCTATTGGGCCCATTCCCGGGCCGCCGCCACCATGTGGAATACAAAATGTTTTATGCAGATTCAGGTGACAGACATCGGCACCGATTGCTGCCGGACTGGTTAGACCAACCTGTGCATTCATATTTGCACCATCCATATAAACCTGGCCACCATTCTGGTGAATAATGTCGCAAATCTCAATAATTGATTCTTCGAATACACCGTGAGTAGATGGATAAGTTACCATCAAACAAGAAAGATCAGAAGCATGTTCTTCAGCTTTTGCTTTTAGGTCGGTTACATCGATATTACCTCTTTCGTCACATTTAACGATTATGATCTTCATGCCCGCCATGGCTGCTGAGGCAGGGTTTGTCCCATGGGCCGAAGAAGGTATCAAGGCAATATTCCTATGAATATCCCCTCTGTCTAAATGATAGGCACGAATAACCATAAGTCCGGCATACTCGCCCTGCGCTCCAGAATTGGGTTGCAAACTCATAGACGCAAATCCGGTTATTTCACTCAGCCATTTATTCAGTTCATCAAAGATTTGCATGTAACCTCCAACCTGATCGGCCGGAGCAAATGGGTGGATCTTGCTGAATTCTGCCCAGGTAACCGGAACCATTTCTGTTGTGGCATTGAGCTTCATGGTGCATGAGCCTAATGCAATCATGGAATGGCAAAGTGAAAGGTCTTTTGCTTCCAGCGATTTTATGTATCTGAGCATTTCATGCTCAGAGTGATAGGAGTTAAACACCGGATGCGTTAAATATGCCGATTCCCTTTGTAATTGGGAAGGAATATGACTGCTAATCCCTGATTTAAGTGCTTCAAGATCAAGTTCATGAACATTTTTACCCTTAACTTTTGCAAAGAATCGGACGATTGTCAGAACATCATTGGGAGTAGTGGTTTCATCAAGCGTTATGCTAACCAGAGAACCTTCATAGTTCAGATTTACTTCATTATTAAGCGCTTCTGCATGGATTGGGTTGATCAGATCTCCCAATTCCAATTTAATGGTATCGAAGAAAAATTTATTTTCCTGCTTATATCCAAGGGTCTCAAGCGCTCGGGATAAGAATACACTTAGTCCGTGGATACGTTCTGAAATCTGCTTAATTCCTTTAGGGCCATGGTATATCGCATACATGCTTGCCATAATTGCCAGAAGTGCCTGCGCTGTGCAAATATTTGAGGTTGCTTTATCTCTTCTGATATGCTGCTCACGTGTTTGAAGCGCCATACGTAATGCATAATTTCCTGCACTATCAATGGTTACTCCAATTATCCTGCCTGGTAATGAACGCTTATATTCATCTTTTGTTGCAAAAAATGCAGCATGTGGCCCGCCGAAACCCATTGGGACACCAAAACGCTGGCTTGAGCCAACTACGATATCGGCCCCCCATTCTCCCGGAGGACTTAATAAAGCAAGTGCCATGATATCGGCAACTACTGTAAGTTTTATGCCTTTCTCATGGGCTTTTCCAGCAAAATCTGAATAGTCAAAAATCTGACCTTTAGCTGCAGGGTATTGAACAATAGCACCGAACATTGTCTCATCCAGATTCACCGTTTCATGATTGCCGATAAGAATCTGAATGCCATAAGGGGCAGCGCGGGTTTGAAGTATATCAATCGTTTGAGCAGAGACTTCTTCAGAGACAAAAAATATTTTGGCATTCTCGTTCTTACGAAGGCTGTATTGCATAAACATCGCCTCCGCAGCGGCAGTCCCTTCATCCAGAAGTGAAGCATTTGCGATTTCCATTCCGGTGAGATCCATCACCATGGTCTGAAAATTTAACAGGGCCTGCAAACGTCCCTGTGCAATTTCTGCCTGATAGGGTGTGTATTGGGTATACCATCCCGGGTTTTCGAGAATGTTGCGTTGAATGACACCAGGAACAACTACATCATGGTAACCCTGCCCGATGTACGATTTGAAAACTTTGTTTTTTGATGCTGTTTGTTTCAGATCATTCAGGTAATCGGCTTCACTTTTTGCTGCAGGGAGGCTCAGATTATTTTTCAATCTGATATTTTGTGGTACTGTTTGACTGATTAATTCGTCAATTGAATTCACACCAATGGTGCTAAGCATTTTTGCAGTATCCTGCTCATTTGGAGCAATATGGCGCTGCTCAAATTTTTCCTGATAATCTATATTAAGCTTCATTAAAAAGAGGGGAGTTTTTATGAAGCAAAAATAAGGATTTTCAGCACATTATTTAATTGCAGGATAAATTTGCATGAAATAAAAATGTGAAAAATTAAAGAGTTTGATTATTGGATATAAAACTGGTAAATACTCCTGATTGTCAATATTATTTGATCATTATTTTTCACCGGAAACAACCCATCCTTCGTCTTTCTTATGCTTTAATTTGTAGGTTTTGGTAATAAATTCACTGTTTGAACCTTTGTTATTATCAAATGGATAAAAGTCTGTTTCAGCCTTTACCAGGGTAACGGTTACTTTAGCAGAATTGTCATTGGTTTTCACAAAATTAACGGGCTTATCATTATCCATTTCATAAATGATAGTCTTAACCTTTGCTTTATCATTTCCCTGCTCCAGAACAAAAGGTGCTGATTTCTCTGTCAATTTGATCAGGTAAACAAATGAACTGTCTTTGGAAAGGAAAACTTTCTTTTGTTCCTGCACATCCATGCTGATGTATCCCGATTCTTCCAGCTCTTTATATTTGTTTAGCTCTTCCTGGTCTTTATTCTGACGAAATTTCATTTCGCCAAAATTGAAACTGGCTGTTTTATACTCTGGATTCTCATCCAGGTAATTGGAAATTACCGATGCTGCTTCGTCATCATTAATTGTTGTTTCAGTTCCGCATCCGCTGATGAAGCTGAATCCTATTGCAATGAATAAATAGATTACTGTTCTTTTCATAATCGTGTTTCTTAAAGATAAACAATTCCAAAGTAAATCCTACTTATGGTAAAGGAACTGTACCCTCTTAAATTATTTCTACCAGATAATCTCCGGTCTTCTCTCTTAACGTTCCGAAGCATATAATATTAGATTCTGGAATACCATTTGACCGAAGTACTTCTTCAAACTTTGCTGTTTTCGATTCTTCCACCGCAACCAGCAGGCCCCCGCTCGTTTGGGGGTCAGCAAGGATAGTAGTTGTCCGGGTAAGTGTTTTACTGCCAGAACCGATCTTATGGCCGTAACTGCTCCAGTTTCTGTTCGTGCCCCCCGGGACTGAATTTTGATCGAGATATTCTTCGATCACATCAATTTTTGGAACTTTATTGAATTCAATGACTGCCTGCAAATGACTGCCTTCGCACATTTCTGAAAGATGACCCAGTAATCCGAAGCCAGTAACATCTGTCATTGCTTTTACATACTCCAGCTTGCCCAGTGTTTCGCCAATCTTATTTAACATCGACATGCTTTTCGGGGCAATCCCTGCATGTTCAGGTTTTAGAATTCCCTTTTTTTGTGCTGTGGTCAGGATTCCTACTCCGAGTGCTTTGGTCAGATAAAGTTTGCATCCTGCCTGTGCCGTAGAGTTTTGCTTTAAATGTTTAATATCGATAATGCCATTTACAGACAAGCCAAACACAGGTTCAGGGCAATCAATGCTATGCCCTCCGGCGAGGGTAATTCCCGCTTCCGCACAAATTGCTCTGGAACCTTCGAGCACTTTTTGTGCAACTTCGGGTGATAATTTATCGATCGGCCATCCCAAAATAGCAATTGCCAATACAGGTTTTCCTCCCATGGCGTAAACGTCACTAATGGCATTGGCTGAGGCTATTCTGCCAAAGTCATAGGCATCATCCACAATTGGCATGAAAAAATCAGTTGTGGAGATGAGTGCATTTCCATTTCCAAGATCGAGTACTGCCGCATCATCCCGGGTATTATTGCCTACCAGTAAGTTAGGGTCGGCAGAGTGGGTGATTGGACTGTGCAAAATGATGTCTAATACTGCCGGACTAATTTTACAACCACAGCCTGCACCATGTGAATATTGAGTTAATTTTATTTCTTCGGGAACCATATAATTGAGTAGTGAGTATTGAGATATGAGTATTGAGACACGAGATTTTTAATATTTATAATGTTATTTGTTCTTACAAAAATTGAGACTGAATGTCTATACTAATTCGTTTTGATTTAATATGATTCAACAGTAGTCTGCAGTTTTCTTCTGCATCAGTGCTGCTGCATTCAATGATGTGGATACTTTCTTTTTCCCTTTTGCCCTGTCCGTTGGCATAGGTTTTATCATAATAGACCAGTACAATTTTGATAAAATCATCCATCCGGTTTTCACGGATAGCAAGGATCGCATCGCGGGTTTGTTCAGGTCCCAATCTTTTTCCTATTCTCAAGGTACTTTCCACAAGGAAATCCCTGTCAAGCACACCATATTCTTTCACAAGAAAATCGACTCTTTCCTGAAATGGTACAATAATTTTCATCACGGGAGCCTGGCGCATCTGATGGAAAATGGGATTAGGAATGAAACACCGACCTATTGATAAACTCTCATCCTCCAGCCAAAGCGGAGTGTTTTTGTCATTTTTATTCAATTCACGGGCGAGGAAATTTTCGAATTGCTCCTGGCCGGGCTGAATAAGCTGGCCCATAGAACCATAGGAAGATCCCTGGTGTTGCGCAAGATCTTCAAGATCGATCACCTGTTGGGAATGATCTTTGAGCCGATTGAGGGTCTTTGTTTTTCCGGAGCCCGTCATCCCGCCCAAAATAAGTATCGAATAAGTTTCTTTAAATTGATCAAGCACCCAGTTACGGTATCTTTTGTAACCGCCTTCAAGAAGAAAGACTTCAAAACCATAAAGATTTAATGCCCAGGCCATTGCGCCACTACGCATGCCTCCACGCCAGCAATGAATCAGGATTTTTTTTTCAGGAGCAATTTTGAGGGCTTGCTTAATAAAACCTGACCATTTTGGACCGGTAAGATCAAATCCAAGCAGAATTGCAGCTTCACGACTTTTTTGCTTATAGGTTGTACCTACCTGAACCCTTTCATCATTAGAAAAGATGGGAAGATTATGAGCATCCGGAATATGTGCGTGCGCAAACTCAAGCGGGGTTCTGACATCAATCACCGGGACAGTTTCGGCCAGTTGCAGAAATTTATCAATGTCCAGTGTTTGAATCATACTAACGCTTAGGGAACCGTGAAATTAACTATTTTTTAGTGCCCTAAGGTACATTTGGATGGTGTTTTCCAAGCCCAAATACAGAGCGTCACAAATAAGTGCATGACCGATACTTACTTCCAATAATCCTGGAATATTTTTGGAAAAATAGTTCAGGTTATGAAGGTCAAGGTCATGACCGGCATTAATTCCCAAACCTAGTTTATTGGCAAGATTTGCAGCTGAAACATAAGGTTTGATTGCAGATTTTTTGTCGACATGATAAGCGCTTGCGTAAGCCTCGGTATAAAGCTCTATCCGGTCAGTACCGGTAGTTTTTGCAGCTTCGATCATTTCCTCTGCAGGATCAACAAAAATGGACACCCGAATCCCTTCTGATTTAAATTCTGCAATAATATCTTTCAGGTAGTTTTGATGTTGAATTGTATCCCAGCCATGATTGGATGTTAACTGTCCTTCTGCATCAGGCACCAATGTAACCTGTGCTGGCTTATTAGCTAAAACCAGATCAACGAACTTTTGTTCTTTAGGATTACCCTCAATATTAAACTCCGTTTGAATTACCTTTTTCAGATCGAACACATCCTGATAGCGGATATGCCTTTCATCCGGACGTGGATGTACGGTAATCCCCTCTGCTCCGAATCGTTCCGCATCAAGGGCAACTTTAACAAGATCAGGGTTATTGCCACCTCTTGAATTACGAAGTGTAGCTATTTTATTGATGTTTACAGAGAGTTTAGCCATAGCGTAAAGGTAAGTTAAGTGTATAAATTATTTTCTTAAAAAAAATGAAAAATGCCAATGTAATTAATGAAGCATTTTTTTTTAGTTTTACGA
>CAYJAM010000025.1:0-13788 GCA_964367725.1 uncultured Sphingobacterium sp.
TTCTTGATCTTGAGAATAAGCTTGTGAAAATGAGTGGTGCTTATGATGAACGGGGTTTACTTGGAATAGCCCTTCATCCTGAATATGCTAGCAATAAAAAATTCTATGTGTATTACAGTGCCCCTTCTACTGAAAAAGGGTTTGATCATCAGTCTGTCATTGCTGAATATAGGGTTTCAACTGATCCAATGCTTGCCGATGCAGCTAGCGCAAGAATATTATTGACAATTCAGCAGCCTGAGAGTAATCATAATGGAGGCGATTTGAAGTTTGGACCCGATGGTTATTTATATATTGGAGTTGGGGATGGTGGTGGTGCCGGAGATCGGCATGGTGAGAGAGGTAATGGTCAAAATCTGAATACTCTTTTGGGTAAAATTCTAAGAATTGATGTGAATACTGATCAAAGCTATGGCATTCCAAATGACAATCCATTTGTAGGCAAGGAGGCAAAACCGGAGATCTGGGCTTATGGTTTACGCAACCCATGGCGCTTTTCATTCGACAAAACTTCCGGGCAACTTTTCCTTGCAGACGTTGGCCAGAACAAATTTGAGGAGGTAAATATCATCGAAAAAGGCGGGAACTATGGTTGGAAAATCATGGAGGCCGGCCATTGCTTTGATCCGGAAGAGAATTGCAAAACTGAAGGATTGATTTTACCGATTGCTGAATACGAACATGAAGAAGGAATCAGTATTACAGGTGGATTTTTGTATCGTGGTAAAGAATTAGCAGGTCTTTCTGAGAAATATATTTTTGCCGACTGGACAGGACCGATGTTTTATCTTGAAAAAAAGGCTGAATCATGGATCCGTGGAACCGTCAATATTGCAGATAAACCTCCAGGAGATTTGAAAATACTTTGTTTTGCTCAGGATAATAATGCAGAACTTTATGTTCTTACAAACCAGGAAGTCGGTCCGAAGGATACAAAAGGAGCGATTTATAAATTGAGTAATCCCTGATGGAAACTATTAAAAATCATTTTGTTGAAGCAAAGCAAATTCTTGACAGCTTTATTTCAGATCCCCAGAATTTCACCAATATTGAAAAAGCAGGTGAAATTATTGTAAATGCTATAAAAGGTGGTGGCAAAGTGATTTCATGTGGTAATGGGGGATCCATGAGTGATGCCATGCATTTTGCTGAGGAACTTTCGGGAAGGTATCGTAATGACAGGCCAGCTTATGCCGCTATTGCTATTTCTGATCCAGGCCATTTGTCATGCGTAGCCAATGATTATGGTTATGCTTTTGTTTTTTCGAGGATGGTAGAAGCCATTGGTTCAAAGGGCGATGTACTGTTTGCAATCAGTACCAGCGGAAATTCTGAAAATATTTTGAAGGCTATCGAGGCTGCCCGAAAGAAAGGAATGAAGGTTATTGGTTTGACCGGTAAGGACGGTGGTAAAATGGCAGGTCTATGTGATGTTGAAATCCGTGCCCCCCATTCAGAATATGCTGATAGGGCTCAGGAAATACATATTAAGGTGATCCACTCACTGATTGATTACATCGAAAAAACCCTGTCAGCGTTTTAAACGCTGACAGGGTTAACAATTAAATTTTATCCTCTATTATTACGGCTGTTCCTGAAGAACTAACCATCAGCATACTTCCATTACTTCCAAGGGTTTCATAGTCAAGGTCAACACCCAAAATGGCATTAGCACCTAAGCGGGCTGCCTGTTCCTGCATTTCTCGTAAGGCAATATCCTTTGCTTCACGCAGTCCTTCTTCATATGATCCGGATCTTCCACCGACGATATCTCTGATTCCAGCAAAGAAATCTTTGACAATGTTTGCACCAATAATGGCTTCGCCTGTTACAATACCGATGTATTTTACAACGCGTTTTCCTTCGAGTTCATTTGTGGTTACTACTATCATGATTAGTTTTTTCTGTTAGATTATTATCGCAACAAAAAGTTACATGTAAAAGTTTGAAATGGATTTGTTATTAAAACCCGAAGATGTCGTATTGGTGTTAAACACAAGGGCCGGGAGGATTCATTTAGAGTAAATAAAATCTTTCAAATGGCAGGCATACCTAGTATAATCATTAGGAAAGCAAGGTCTTTGCTTGTCGGGCTCTTCAGCCGGGCTCTGCCCGTCCGAATGGCTTCAGCCGGGCGGGCGCTGTAGCTTTTGCCATGGGAATTGGATAATGAAACAAATTTGGTTTCTGGCAAAAGGCTGCCGCTTCGATCCCGTTTAGATGGCAGGGGTTTTGCTGCTATTCATATTTGCCCTATTGGTGAATAGCCCGGTGCTTTAATTCCGGGTGAGGATCCGACATTAGTTAAAAAATATTCGAAAAGGTTATTGTTCAGTCCATCGGGCTGAAGCCCAATCCATTCGTCCTTACCAATTGCAGAATGTTGGGCTGAAGCCCGAAAACGTACAAAAACATTTACTCCAGCTAAAGCTGGAGCCTATTGAATGACCGAATTAGTTCATAAATGAACAATAAAGACTGAGCATTGGTATAGCCATTTCGCTCAATAGCCCTGAGCTTTAGCTCCGGGTAAAGATCCGGTTTTCATTCCCGGCCAGTCCGAACGGAGTTCATCCGGGCGGGCTTCAGCCCAAAATTTCAGCCACCAAAATGGAACAAATACCGGTGCTTTAGCGCCGATGAAACATCAAGAGAGCAACAGGCCCTGCTTTTCAAAGCATTAAATTCCTCTAAAACAAAACAATACAAAAAAGCTAGGTGTTATTTTATAAACAAGCGGTAATTAACAAACTCTCTCTACAACAATTTCTCCGCGACTTCCTTCCAATTATTCACCCGCTCATAATCGGTTAATAACATATTATGTGGGGATGAAAACAATAGTTTTCTGCCATCAAAATCTTTGAAATTCTTGATGCGGTCGTCGATGATGATGTCCACATTAACGATCTTATGCCCGCAGAAAATAATATTTTGCCATCCGATAAAGGGAAAATGCTCTGCCAGCCATTCATATTTATCCTGCAGGGAATTTGGGAATTCCATTGCTGCTGAAACAATGAACACATCATATTTTTCCTGAAGTTGTTTGAGTACTTCTATGCTATCGGGAAGCACAGCAAGATCACGGAAAAAGCCCTTTTCATTAATGTATTCGTACAATTTCATTTTTGCATGTTCGGGAACATGATGATAAACTTCGTTTCCGGGAAGTATTTGAAGATCGAGAGGTACACCGTAATCACGGTTATAAAGTTTTATAAATTTGGATAGCGGATCGGCAATAACTTCGTCCATATCCACTGCAATTCGGGGTTTTCTTTCAGACATGCTTCAAAAATAGGGATTTCCATTTTTTAAATGTTATTTTTTTAATATCTTTGCAACCCCGCAGAATAGACTCCGGGAATATGTTGAATACATAAATTTTGAAAAATGGCAACTAAAATCAGATTGCAAAGATTCGGTAAAAAGGGAAAACCTTTTTATCACGTAGTGGTAGCAGACGCCCGTGCTCCAAGAGATGGTAAATTCATCGAAAGATTAGGTTCTTACAATCCAAACACAAATCCTGCAACTATCGACATCAATTTCGAAAAAGCATTGGATTGGGTTAATAAAGGAGCTCAGCCAACAGATACTTGTCGTGCAATCCTTTCTTACAAGGGAGTAATGTACAAGAAACATCTTGAAGGTGGTGTTAAAAAAGGTGCATTAACGGCTGAACAGGCAGAAGCAAAATTTGCTGAGTGGTTACAAAGCAAAGAAGGTAAGATCGAGGGTAAGAAAGATAGTCTGACTAAATCGAAAGATGAAGTTAAGAAAGCGGCATTAGCAGCTGAGGCTAAGAAGAAGGAAGATATTGCCGCTGCAATTGCTGCAAAAAATACACCTGCACCAGAAGTAGTTGAAGAAGAAGAAGTTTCTGAAGAAACTCCGGAAGTAGAGGCAGTAGCAGAAGAAGTTGCTGAAGCACCGGTTGCTGAAGTAGTTGAAGAAGCACCAGTTGCTGAAGAAGCACCTGCAGCAGAAGAAGTTGCTGAAACTCCTGCTCCTGAAGCAGCAGAAGAAGCTCCTGAATCTGAAGAGAAAGCATAATCCGCTTTTTTAGAATTAAAATTTATATAACGTCATTGCAGATCGCAATGACGTTATTGTTTTTACGGCCATGAAGATCGAAGACTGTTTTTATTTCGGCTATATCACAAAAACCAAGGGTTTGAAGGGTGAAATGCAGATCTATTTTGAGTACGATGATCCAACAGAACTGCCCCTTGATTCCGTTTTTGCCGAGATAAACGGCAAACTGGTTCCCTTTTTTATCTCCTCTTTCAAGCTTCAGAACAACCAGACTGGTAATTTTTATTTTGATGATATTGATACGATCGAAAAGGCAGAGTCCCTGGTTCGTAAAAAACTGTATCTACCCAATAAATTAAAACCTGTAAGAGATGAAGATGAATTTCTGATTACCGATCTTAAAGGTTTTATTGTGCATGATGAAACCGCCGGTGAACTGGGTGAGATCATTGAAATCCATGAATATCCGCAACAATTTGTGGCTGTTGTTCCTTATAAATTTAAAGAGATCATGTTTCCCCTGAATGATGATCTGATTGTGGAAATCGATGAAGAAAACGGAATTCTTAAAGTTGATCTTCCTGAAGGATTGATTGATCTGTATCTTGGAGAATAAAAAAGTGTGGTATATTTTAGTTGTAAATACTTACATCATGAACGATTTTAATGAATGCTGTGCGTAGCTCCCCCAGTCTTTCATAACCTTCATCAGAGTGTCCAGCAAACCTATATTGTTTGTGGCCTTTCCTTTTTTTGGTGCTATCAAAGTTCCTGGGGGCAGTGACTTATCCGTCACCAGTTTGGCAAACCAGCTCATATTCTCATGAGGCAAGGCAACCCCCAGGATCATGCCCGGTAAGCCTGTAAAAGATTCAGGACCTCCTGATACAGGAATTTCATCAGTATAAAAAGCGACCACATAGATCGAATCCATGATGATGGCATTCGCTCTCCGGCATGAGTATCCCGCAATATCACGTGTTTCTGAGGTAATTTTCCAGTTGATCTTGCGGGTACTGTCTCTGACAAGGAAAGTTTCTTCAAAGACAGTCTTCTGAACTATACTGGTATTGGCTGAAAGATCTGTATAAATAATATTGTTTTGGGTTGTTGCAGGAATATCACTGAACCAGCCGCGGTCTGATTCATCTGCAGGGGCCGGGTTGAATAAGGTTTTATTTTTGCTGAATATTAATGTGCTTTTTAACAGCCTGAACTGAGGTTTTGTCTTTTTGTATTGCTCAAATGCAGGTATATAATAGGCTTCATTATCCTTATCAATATACTTTTTGATTTGGGCATGCATATTCACACTTTTTTCAAATTCAATAATTCCTTCTGTTGCAAAGCGGGCATTCTGGGCAAAAGCAGGCTTAATTGATAAAATGAGTAGCCATAAAGTGGAAAGTAGTGTAATTCGTCTCATAAGCTTATTTTTTTTGCAGGCCCCCACCCATATGATTCAGGTCGTATGAAAGAGAAAGCATAAAATATCTTTTAATCGCTGTAAAGCTATTCTGGCTGATCATATTACTGGTTGCCATTCTGTTAAATCCGGTATTTTGATTCAAAAGATCATTGCCCGTAAGCGATAGTTTGAGACTCTCCTCTTTCATGAAGCTTTTGGTTAGCGTGGTATTCCAGATTAGGCGATTAAAGTCTTCAGCAAAAGCCTGGGTCTTTTCCTGGTACTTATAATTTGCAGTCGATTGAATCTTTACCTTATTAGGCAGATAAAGCGATAATTCGAACCATGAATTTGCCCCCCAGCCGTTATTATTGATCTGTTTTTGTAAGGATGATTCATTGGTTATATATTCCGGACCAAGAGACCAGTAAAGCTCAATTTTCTTCTGTTTATATCTTGAAACAGATATTCGGGTGCTGTAGCTGTTTGATCGTGTTTCATTCAGCACACTATTAATCATGTTGAAATAGGTATTGGCATTGGTACTCAAATTAAGTCCAATTCTTAGCTCCGTCCCCGGGATTTTCTGACCATAATCACTATATAAAGAGAAATTAGCAGGATTTTTATTTGTCAGGTTAATCGATTGGAAGGTGCTCTTTCCGGCAGCATCAGTAAGGGTATTGTTGACAATGGCATTATGTGTGGTAGAGTAATATCCTCTGAAATAGATTGATTTATCAGTGAGGACTTTGTAAGAATAATACGATAGGTTCAAACTGCTTCGGAAAGAGGGCTTCAAATCAGGGTTTCCTAAAATGATATTTAATGGGTCATTATTGACTTTGATTGGTTGAATCTGGTTTAAATTTGGCTGAGTTGTGTTTCCATCATACCTGATCTCAAAAGATTTCTGTTTTGAAAAATTATGCCTGAAAGATGCCTGAGGCAACCAGTTAAGAAAATCTCTTTTATAAACATTACCTGTATACCGGTCGGTTTGTTTAAAATCAACCGCATTTAAACGGGTTCCGAAATTGATCACACTCTTATCTTTCCTATAGTTGAAAATTGCACCTGTCTGATTAGAGGTCTGATCGAGTTCGAAGTCATTGCTGAATTCATTATCTAAAACATCATATTTTCCGGTTACTGATTTATTAAAGGATTCCCTTTCTGCGATATTGTTACCCAGATTTAAACCATAATTGAGAATGACTGAAAAGGTCTTGGAGAGAGGCTCAGTATAAGCCAGATTCGAATTAAAGCCTGAGTTTCTGGTCTTGTTAGTCTTATACTGGTCAATAAAGCGGATGCTGTCAAGCATTCCAAGGGTATTATAAAAACTGTTTTCAGAATTTAAAAAGCCATTTGCATCATCTTCATCAAATTTTTGGCCAAGAGTAAGGGAGATAGTCCGGCCCTTCTTTTTTAGTTTTTTGGTCCATAATGCACTTGCATTAAAAATCTTCTGATCCCCATTATTGCTAAGACTACGTTTGCTGCCATTAAGTGAAACACCATTGCCTCTTAAACTTGAAGTAAAATAATTGCTATTGCTTTCACTGTTTTTCAATGTGCCGTCTACAATAATTTTCAGATCGGAGGTGGTGTCCAGTTTAACCAGGAATGTTGCATCGAGTTTTTGCCTGAACATAAAATTATCAATTGTCTGATCAGTATTCGTATTGATAATGCCTGTAGGTAAGTTGTTCTGATTTAGTGAGTTTTTATCTCCAGTTACACCTATTGAACCTGCTTTATAGTTCATGTTTATAGAATATTTATCCTCTTTCCATTTTGCGTCATAGTGCATGCCTCCGTTTCGTGTTAGCGGAATTCCTTCTCCATTATATTGCCCATTAAATGATTCAAGCCCCGAATCATCCCCATAAGAAAAATTAATTCCACCATCTGTGATCTGAATATTTGATGAAGCACTGTATTTGTTATTATCCTCCCAACCTAAACCAGTTTTAGCCGTATTCGAAACGGTGCCATAGGCCGAAAACTTCTTCTTGCCTTTAAAGTAGTTGAACATCCCCTGCCCCTGGTAAAAATCATCATTGCCTGCCCCAGCATCAACTTTGCCGAAATAACCCTGCTTTTTATCTTCCTTTAATTTGATATTGATTGTTTTAGTCCGTTCTCCGTCATCAATACCAGTAAAGGCAGCCTGATCACTTTTCTTGTCATAGAGTTGCACTTTATCTACCATATCACCCCGTATATTCTTGGTAACCAGGGTTGGGTCATCCCCAAAGAATTCTTCACCATCTACCAGAACTTTGTTTACCGCCTGTCCGTGTGCAGTAATTTTACCGTTTTGGTCAACCTGTATACCCGGTAATTGTTTGAGCAGATCTTCAACTTTTGAATTGGCTTCTATATTGAAGGCGGCGGCATTAAATTCGGTTGTATCGCCTTTTATAGTCATTTGTGCTGCTGTGCCTTTTACGATTACCTCTGCAAGTAGCCTTGCTTTCAGTATCATTTTTAACTTTCCAAAATCTTTTAAGGGTTTGTCGGCACTCAGTGAAAAGGTTTCCACATAATCAGCAAAATCGGGATAGGTTAGTAGTAAGATGAAATTTCCTTCCCTCAGATTATTCATTGAAAAACCCCCGTTTGCATCGGCACGGGTAAATCTGACCAGGGTAGAATCTTTTGAATTTAACACTGTGATGCTTGCATTTTGCAGGCCAGTACCTGATGCGGTATCCAGCGCACTGCCCTTTATCGCATAATTGTTTTGAGCGGAAAGGGGCTTCCAACTAAGGAGTAGAATGAATAAGGCAAGAACCGCAAGCTTCATATTGGATCTGAATTAATTTTTAATTTACTTTTAAAGACCAATGAAAGCCTCCGGGAATAATGTTTGCTTCTGATCCCATTATAATAGAACCGCAAGTTAATTGCTTGAAAAGCAAATAGCTATACCCGAAAATGGAGATTTTTTATTGTAAATGTTCAGGGTAAAATGTTAAATCATGTTAATATTATACCAACGGGCTTATTCTATAGATAAACAGGGTTTTAACCAGGCTACATTTATAAAAAGGAAATTTCCTGGATTTACACTTCTGCTTATTCTGCAAGGTTTGCAGTCGGATATTTTTTATTAGTTATTTTTAAACAAATATTTGTAAAACATATAAGCTGGTTTACATAATGGCTTTTTAGTTGAATTTGGATGAATAGTAATATTGAGGCACTATATAAAATCGCCAATAAACCTGTCAGGAAAATTATCGGGCTGATGTCCGGAACTTCATTCGATGGACTTGATATTGCATTATGCGAATTTAGTGGAAGTGGTTTAGGGACCAGGGTTAAGGTCTTAAAATTTGTGAGTAAAGCCTATTTACCTGCATTTAAAGAGGATCTTAAGTCTATTTTTGCGAAGAGGACTATTGACCTTGAAAAACTAACCCTTTTAAATGCCTTTATAGGTAATTATTATGCCGAACTTATTTTAGAAAGTTTAAAAGACTGGGATATTTCTCCTGCGGATATTGACCTGATTGCGAGCCATGGGCAGACAATTTATCATGCCCCAAGGCAACAAAGGGCAGCAGATGCTTATTCTAATGCCACGCTTCAGATTGGGGATGGGGATCATCTCGCCATGAGATCAGGCATTATTACCATCAGTGATTTCAGGCAAAAGCATGTGGCTGCCGGTTGTGAAGGAGCTCCTTTATCAGTCTATGGTGATTATTTGCTCTTTTCGAATCCTTATGAAAATCGCATTATGCTTAATATCGGCGGCATATCCAATTTCACTTTCCTGCCATCGGCAAATTCTACCGATTTTTTCTCTTCAGATGTGGGTCCGGGTAATACTCTGATGGATCAGTTTGTACAGCGACACTATCCCGGAAAGTATTTTGATCAGGATGCAGCGATCGCATCATCTGGAAAAGTGAATGACCAATTATTGGATGCTCTGTTTGATCATGATTTTTTCAGATCAGCTTATCTTAAAACTACGGGTCCCGAACTTTTCAGTTTGTCTTATTTGAATGATGCTATTCAAAAGCTGGGTCTTCAGGGGCTTTCAAATGAAGATATTATGGCTACTCTGGCTGCATTTACTGCTAAAGCGATAGTAAGGGCAATTACTTTTTGTGTTGAAGGCAAAGGAGCTTATGAAATTTATATCAGCGGAGGCGGGATGCATAATCCCCTGCTGACTGGTATTATTGAAGAGATGCTTGGTAAAAAACTTAAGTTCAGTTCTGATCTTGGAATCGAGCCTGATGCAAAAGAAGCTGTTCTGTTTGCTTTGCTCGCAAATGAAGCAGTATCAGGAGGAAAAACTGACTTTGGTAAACATCCCGGGGTGCCTTCCATCTCAATGGGGAAGGTCAGTTTTCCGCAATGATTCTGCTTAGGGGGTAATATTTTTTGCTTTTGTGAATCACTAATCATTTATAATATCTTGAAAAATAGATAGTTATAAATAATTCTTTCCTGTTCTTGCGATACTAAAATATTAATTAGAATTATTCTAAATAATGCTTTGAAATTCATTTTCTGTTTTTATATTTGTCCCAATCTAGAACAAGTCTAAATAAAAATAAAAAATGAAATCTATAAAAATACCCACCTTATTCCTCCTGTTGGTACTTATAAATTTATTTAACCCAGGAGTGAGCCTTGCACAAAGTAATCAATCAGCTTTGAGAGGAAAGATTGTAACAGTCGATGGATCAGCAGCCGGATACGTGAATGTGGGCTTAAAGGATATGAATAAGAGTACCATTACAGCCGAAGATGGTTCCTTCCTGATCCGGAACATTCAGCCAGGAAAGTATATTATCAAAGTCTCTTTTGTAGGTTTAAAAACCCAGGAAAAGGCAATAAACCTTAGTGCCGGAGAAAATGCAGAGATCAATTTTACTCTGAGCGAGAGTGCAGAGCGCTTGGCGGAAGTGGTTATCACTGCAGGCCGAAGCAATATGCAGGTACCGTCAATCGGTAAAGCGGGAATTAACCCGATGGATCTTCCCCAAAGCAGCAGTATAGTAAGCAGTCAGGTGATCAATGATCAGCAGGCTTCCAAGCTGAGCGATGTGATGAAGAATGTTAGTGGTGTTGCCATGGGATCAAGCAGAGGTTCAACTTCAGAAAATTTCTTTGCAAGGGGTTATAGTCTTGGGAGTAATAATTATTTTAAAAATGGTTCGAGATATAATTCAGGATCAATACCTGAAGTTAGTACCCTTGAGCAGGTTGAAGTTTTGAAAGGTAGTGCTGCGATGCTTTATGGTAATGTTAGCGGGGGAGCCATTGTGAACCTGGTTACCAAGCGACCTAAATTTGAGCATGGTGGAGAGGTATCTATGCGCACAGGAAGTTATAATTCATATAAACCTATCGGTGATATCTACGGTCCGATCTCTAAAAATCTGGCATTCAGAATGATTGGAACTTTTGAGAATAATGAAAGTTTCAGAAACAATGTAAAATCGGATAAATATTATTTTAACCCCTCATTATTGTTTAAAGCAGGTAAGAAAACCGATATATTGCTACAGGGAGATTATTTGAAGTATAACCTTACACCTGATTTTGGTGTAGGTTCTCTCAACGGACAGATCCCGACCAGCATCTCCAGATCCAGTTATTTTAATACCCCATGGGCTTTTAATAAAGCAGATCAGACCAATGTTTCGGCTACAATTGACCATAAACTGAATGAAAACTGGAAGCTGAATGTGATTGGATCTTATCAGTTATTTAACAGGGACTATTATTCAACTGAACGTATACAGGCTGATGCGGTGGGCGACTGGAGTCGGGTGTTGAACCGTCTGCAAACTGCTGAAGATTATTATTCTGCCCAGGCAAATCTGACAGGTAAAATCAAAACAGGCAAAATCAGTCATCAGGTGCTTGTTGGGACTGATGTGGATAGTTACTTAAACACTAACCACACATTTAATCTTAAGACAGCCTATGACAGGATCAATCTTCTGGATCCCAATAAATACAATGCAAGGACGGATATGCCTTTTGCAAAAGACTCACTGAGAACAGAAGCTCCAACATATCGACTAGGATATTATGCTCAGGATCTGATCAGCTTGTCGGAAAAGGTTAAAGTGATGGCAGGATTGAGATGGTCTTATCAAAAAACTCAGGTCTCTGATATTTTTAATTTGATTAGCGGAACACAGACCAAGGGTACTGCTGCTGCCAAAGCGGATCAGGCATTTTCTCCAAAGTTTGGAATCGTTTATCAGCCGCTTAAGCAAATGGCAGTTTTCGCAAGCTATTCGAATAACTTTACTGTGAATTCTGGGATTGATGTCTTTGATCAGGCCTTGAGTCCCTCAATTGTTGACCAGTTTGAACTCGGATTGAAAAATGATTTCTTAAATGGCAGGTTATCTGCAAACTTTTCAATCTATAAGATCATCAATAACAATCTGGCACAGCAAGCTCAGTACCTGCGGGATGGGGTAACTGTTAATACCAATACCAATATCAAGGAGTTAACCGGACAAACCACCAGTGACGGTGCAGAGCTTGATATAAGTGGTACAATCTTACCGGGATTGTATTTCATCAGTGGTTACAGTTTTAATTTCATGAGATATACTAAAACCTCTGGATTGAAAGGCAGCTATATTGAAGGGGAGAGATTGGTAAGTAATCCGGCACATACTGCTAATGGTAGCCTCTTCTATACCTTAAGTTCAGGCAAACTTAAGGGTGTTAAACTGGGAGCATCAGCCTACTATATCGGAGAGCGGAATGCAGGCTGGAATAATACCTATGGCCAGACTCAGGTAGGCTCCCGACTTATTCCGATGTCAGGTTTTACAACCGTTGACCTTTCACTGGGTTATTCAATTAAAAAACTGTCGCTTTTGGCCAAATTATCAAATATCGGCAATGAGTTAAACTATTATGTGCATGAGAATTACAGTGTGAATCCAATTCCGCCACGCCAGTTCTTAACAACACTTTCTTATAAATTTTAATTCCTTTCGGGGATAGGATATAGCCAAAAAATCAATGAAACAACAAAAGACTGAAGCTAACTGGCCTAAATTGCGCAAATTTCTGAATGATGTCCATCTGTGGATCGGATTACCCAGTGGTATCATTGTATTGCTGATCTGTTTGAGCGGCACTATCTATGTGTTTAATACAGAGATCAGAGAATTATCCAGTCCCGAACTTTATAAGGTTAGCCATGCTGCAAATGCCCAAAGGCTTTCGCCAGAAGAACTGATCGCGGCTGTAGGTCTTGAAACCGGTGGTAAGGTAATTAGTATTAAGATTCCGGCTGATCCTGAAAGATCTTATGTTCTTACTGTCAGGAAGGCGGAAGAACATAAGCCGGGAGAGAAAAAGGCCGAAAAGGTATCCGGCAGGGCAGAGGAAGCTGGAAAAGGTTCAGGCGCCGATAGAGCTAAGGGAAAAGCCGCTGCAGGAGCTGCTGAGAAACCCGGACCTCCTGCAAGGGGAGTTCAATATATGGTAGATCCCTATTCAGGAAAGATCCTGGGAAGCAGTGCTGATAAAAACGCTGTTTCCGAATTTATGCAAGTGATGTTCAGTTTACATCGCTGGTTATTGCTCGACAGGATAGAAGAACCGCTTTTAGGAGAATTACCGAACCGGAAGCTGGGCAGTTATATCAGCGGAACCGCAACAATATTATTTACCCTGGGAGTCGTTACAGGTATCATCATTTGGTTTCCTCAAAAAATCAGAAACTGGAAACAGGGTCTGAAAATAAAATGGAATGCAAACTGGAAACGGGTGAATCATGATATTCATAATAGTCTTGGTTTTTACAGCTGCATATTTTTGTTTCTGATGGGTATTACCGGTCCGCAATGGTCTTTTGAATGGTATAGAACCGGTCTGAGGAAGTCGCTGGGAACCTACCAGGCTGAAGATGCTCCGAAACCTGAAACTCCAAAATCAGATACTACTGGCATAAAAGGATCAAAGCCTCTATTGCTTACAGATTATATTAAATCTGCAGAGAAAGCACTTGATTATCAGGGTGATCTGACTATCAGCATTCCAGCCGACTCAGCGGATGCTGTACTGGTTAATAAAGCAAAAACAGGATTTTTTGCTCCTGTTGCAGCAGATAAGATCTATCTTGATCAATACACTTCAACACCAGTCAGATCAGAGATCTTTTCAGAAAAGCCATTTAATGAACGAGTTTCAAGTTCCATAAAGGCTTTGCATGTGGGTGATGTATATGGGAAGTTCTCGAAGATCATTTATTTTCTGGCCTGTTTAATTGCTACAAGTCTGCCTGTAACGGGTATGCTGATCTGGATCAATAATATGAAGAAGGG
>CAYJAM010000026.1:0-13754 GCA_964367725.1 uncultured Sphingobacterium sp.
TCTTCCTGAATGCAAAGGTGTGGATTATATATTAGGTGGCGATACACATGAAAGGGTGAGAAAACCCATTCAGTGTACCTATTCAAAGGTTGTTGAACCGGGTGCATTTGGTTCATTTGTCGGGAAACTTGAGCTCAAAATAAAGGATGGAAAAGTGATCAATGATACTTATTCGCTGGTTGAAATTGATTCTGAAAAATTTAAAGCCGATAAAGATATTTCTAAATTGATTGAGATTCATGAACGGCCTTTTGAGAGTGATATCAATCATATTGCCGGCTACAGCACTTTGCCGCTCTATCGTTATTTTGTGATTGAAAATACAATAGACACCCTGATACTTGATGCTTTAAAGTGGAAAATTAAGGAAGCTGATATAGTTCTGTCAAATGGTTTTAGATTTTGCCCGCCTAATTCCACACCTGATCAGACAGGAAATATCCCAATTACCAATGGATATATATTTGATATGTTACCTGTTGATAGTGTAGTCAGAACCGGTTCGGTTACCGGGAAACAAATTTTCGACTGGCTTGAAAAAGAACTGAATAATGTTTTCGCTAAAGATGCTTCACAGCGGCTTGGTGGCTGGGTTATCAAGTTTAAAGGCATGAAAATTAGCTTTAAGGCTTTTGAGGAGAATGGCCGGAGAGTTAAAGATGTGGAAGTTAACGGTAATTCACTTGATCTGGCTAAGACTTATAGGATCTGTGCATGCGAACGTGAGGGAGATCCTGAAGATATGCTCTGCCGGATGAGAGGTGTAGTCAACCCGAAGAATACCGCATTTACATTACATTCTGTTTTAAAAGAATATTTAAGTGTAAATTCACCGGTAACTCCAAGTCCGCCAATGTCTGCAAAGGTTTTAGATGCGTCTCAAACACTACTGACTCAGGTTACTGGAGTTGATTATCAGTTTCGTTAATAATTTTAATATTTAAGAAATACATTAATTTCAAAAAAATGAAAAAACTCCTTCTTATCCTCGTATTATTTGCATTCTCAACTAGTATCAATGCTCAGAGTGTTGCTAAGGATCCACGTGCCGATGCTTATAAAGGGCTTAAAATCGTGTTCCAGCTTACTTCTGCAGATACGGTCATTCATCAAACACTGATGTCTCAATTGAAAAACTATTTTGGAGTA
The DNA here is from genome assembly GCA_964367725.1 of uncultured Sphingobacterium sp. GTDB lineage: Bacteria > Bacteroidota > Bacteroidia > Sphingobacteriales > Sphingobacteriaceae > Daejeonella. The sequence goes on from CAYJAM010000026.1 coordinate 1,150, forward strand.
GCACCTGATATGCAGGTAGAGGTTGTCTGTCATGGTGGCGGATTAGAAATGCTGGTAAAAAGTACTTCAGTTGTACAAAAGGAGATCAAAGCTTATGCCGATAAGGGAGTCAGCTTTGTTGCCTGCGAGTTTGCAATGAAAAAAAGAAAAATTACACCCGACCAGTTAGTTGCAGGTGCAGGGTCAGTTATTTCTGGTGTAATGGAAATAGCTAAAAAACAGCAGGAAGGCTGGAGCTATATAAAGCTCTAAAACCCATTTAAATCATCTTATTTTAAGTTTTGAATATGAAAAATTTCATATATGGGATTCTTTTGCCCTTATTTTTCCTGATTCCAACTTGTGTTTCGGCGCAACATCAGGAGGTTTCTGAACGTCCTGAAATGTATAAAGGCAAAGGCAAGGATTCTACAGACAGCAAGACTGTATTAAGTGCTTTCAAAAACGGAAGTGTGCAGGGTCATTTCAGGTATTTCAACATGATTACCTTAAATGAGAAAGATCTAAGTGATTATTATGCAAATGCAGCCGGTGGTGGCTTACGATTTGAAACAGCAAAATTTCATAATTTTCAGTTCGGAATCAGTGGTTTTTATATTTTCAATATAGGTTCTTCAGATATGACGATTCCTGACCCTAAAACCGGGCAGTTTAATCGTTATGAAATTGGTCTTTTTGATCTGGAGGATCCATCTAATAAGAAGGACATAGATCGTTTAGAAGAACTTTACCTGAAATATAATTACAAAAAATCTTCCCTGGTTTTTGGCCGTCAGTTGTTGAACACTCCATTTATTAATCTTCAGGATGGCCGGATGCGCCCAACAGGAGTAGAGGGATTATGGGCAGAGCTTAACGAAATCAAAGGAACCAAAATTGAGGGTGGCTGGTTATACAGTATCTCCCCAAGAAGCACTACCAAATGGTTTGGCATCGGAGAAACCATTGGCATCTACTCTGCGGGTCTGAATCCAGATGGTACTCCCTCTCTTTACAGCGGACATATACATAGTAAGGGAGTAGCATTATTGGGTGTGAATACGGCAATAAACAAAAGGGTAAAGCTTCAGGCCTGGAATATGCTCACAGAGAATGTCTTTAACACGGCTATGTTACAATCTGATTTCTCTTTTCCTCTCAAAGAAAATTCAAGTCTGATGGCTTCGGCACAGGTCATTAAACAAGATGCTATAAATAATGGAGGTAATGTAAACCAATCGGAAACGTATTTTTCAAAGGGAGCAAATTCATTGAGTTTCGGTGCAAAATTAGCCTGGAAAAACAAAGGATTGGAGACTTCCTTAAATTATAATCGCATCACATCTAAGGGACGTTATTTAGTCCCACGGGAATGGGGCAGAGATCCATTCTTTACTTTTCTACCGCGCGAACGAAATGAGGGATACGGAGATCTTGATGCAGTAATGGCTAAAGTGAATTATAGCTTCCCGAAATCGGGCTTCAAAACTTCTGTTGCTGCTGGATATTACCATTTACCTGACACAAAGAATTATTCATTGAATAAGTATGGAATGCCTTCATATACACAGATAAATACGGATATTAGATATACCTTTGCAAATACTTTTAAAGGGCTTGAAGCTCAGCTTCTGCTCGTCGCCAAATTAAATAATGGGGAAACCTATGGCAATAGCAGACAAATCATCAATAAAGTAAATATGGTACAGTCTAATTTTGTTCTAAACTTTCATTTTTAATGAACGCAGATCTGGATTTATTCAAGAGTATTTTCGAACCCCAGCTAATACAGGAAATACAACAATTCGGGATCCTTCAAACCTTTAAAGAAGGTGATTTGATCATGGATTATGGTAAATATGTCCGTATGATGCCTATCGTCTTAAAGGGGACTGTCAAGGTATATCGTTTGGATGAGAAGGAAAATGAGATTTTGCTGTATTATCTTTCGAGTAACGAGAGTTGTTCCATGGCTTACAGCTGCTGCCTTGAAGCAAAAAAAAGTGAGGTTAAAGCCGTTGCTGAGGATAATGTTGAGCTGATTGCGATTCCGCATGTTAAGCTTGATGACTGGCTTTGTACTTATCCAAGCTGGAAGAACTATATTATGCGCAGCTTCAATGAACGATTTATTGAATTGTTAAAATCGATTGAGAGTATTGCCTTTCATAAACTTGACGAACGTCTGATTGGCTACTTGAAAGAGAAACAGCGTTTGAGTGGATCTAGTGTTATTAAGGCCTCCCACGGACTGATTGCTGATGAATTGGCGACCAGCCGGGTAGTAATTTCGCGGCTGCTAAAGCAACTTGAAAACGACAAGAAAATAATTCTTTACCGGAACGAGATTAAATTGCTTGCTTCGTTTAACTAAATCGCCATATTACCCATTGGTTAAGACCTAAACAAATACAGCCATTCCTGTCAGAGCCGGGCGAATTGAAATCTCTAAACTTGTCCTGAACCGGGTTCAGGATCAATAAAATTTTACGATATTGCTTTAAGAATGAACTGTGGATGAAAGCCCAGATTCAACTAATAAAGCAAATGAAAGCATTTTTAAACCAGGATTTTCTTCTTGAATCGACGACTGCGCAAAGCCTTTATCATGATTATGCCGCGGGTTTACCTATCATAGATTACCATTGTCATCTCCCCCCTGATCAGATTGCTGCAGATTCAAATTTCGAAAATCTGACGCAAATATGGCTTTATGGCGATCATTATAAATGGCGTGCCATGAGGGCCAATGGCATCCCTGAAAAGTATATTACCGGTGATGCCAGCGACTGGGAGAAATTTGAAAAATGGGCTGAAACAGTTCCTTTTACCTTCCGGAATCCGCTTTATCATTGGACCCATCTGGAGTTACAGCGCTATTTTGATATCTACGACATTCTTTCTCCTGCAACTGCAAGAAAAATTTATGATGAATGCAGTGCAAAACTTCAGACACCGGAGTTCTCAATTAGAAGGATGATCGAAAGAATGAAGGTTGAAAGTATTGGCACAACAGATGATCCGCTGGACGACCTTTCATTCCATCAGAAGATCAAAGCTGATGGCTTTTCTGTAGTGGTTAGGCCCTCATTCAGACCGGATAAGGCGATGAATGCAGATAATTTACCTGAACTTCATGCATATATACAAAAATTGGCTTCTGTTTGCGGACAGGAAATCAAAACTTTCGACCAGTATATACATGCATTAAAGAGCCGTCATGATCATTTTGCAAAAAACGGCTGTGTGGTTTCAGATCATGGCCTGGAGCAACTCTGTTATGAAGAGTATACAGATGCTGAAATAGATCAAATATTTACCAAGATCCTAAATCATGAGGCTCTGAGTTCAATTGAAATTCTCAGGTTTAAGTCTTGTATGCTGCTCAATCTGGCACATTGGGATCATGAAAAAGGCTGGGTTCAGCAATATCACCTTGGTGCTATCCGAAACAATAATTCAAGATTACTTACTGAGCTTGGCCCCGACACAGGATTTGATTCTATGGGTGATTTCTCACAATCACGGGGCATGTCTCAGTTTTTAAATAAGCTGGATTCTACCAACAGACTTGCAAAAACTATAATTTACAATCTTAATCCTGCTGATAATGAGATGTTTGCTACCATGGCAGGAAATTTTAATGACGGAACTGTGCCAGGTAAAATTCAGTTCGGATCAGCCTGGTGGTTTCTGGATCAGAAGTTTGGGATGGTCAATCAGATTAATGCACTCTCAAGTATGGGTTTATTAAGCCGTTTTGTTGGAATGATTACCGATTCCAGAAGTTTTATGTCTTATCCAAGGCATGAATATTTCAGAAGAATTTTGTGTAATCTGATTGGTAATGATGTTGAAAATGGGGAATTGCCCAACGATATTCATTGGCTTGGCCAAATGGTTCAGAATATTTGTTACTTTAACGCTAAGAATTACTTTAAATCATAAGCTTACCGGGCTCACTGAATGGAAAGAGCTTAATTATTGATCTGCATGCAAAAAATGACTAATTATCGCTGGACGATATGCTCACTGGTGTTCTTCGCCACAACCATTAATTATCTTGACCGTCAGGTAATCAGTCTCCTGAAACCTTATTTAGAAAAGGAATTTAATTGGTCTGAAACGGATTATTCAAACGTTGTAGCTGCATTTCAACTGGCCTATGCACTTGGAATGCTGGGTGTTGGAAGTATTATAGACAGGGTTGGCAGCAAAATGGGTTATGCGGTATCTCTTATTTTATGGAGTATAGCCGCAGTTATGCATGCATTTGTAAAGACCACTTTCGGATTTGGAGTGGTGCGGGCATTTTTGGGAGTTACTGAAGCAGGTAACTTCCCGGCTGCTATTAAAGTTGTGGCAGAGTGGTTCCCGAAACGCGAAAGAGCATTTGCAACAGGCATTTTTAACAGCGGAACTAATATTGGAGCAATCATTGCGCCCCTGATCGTACCATGGCTTGCTATTACCTACGGCTGGCAAATGGCTTTTATTGTAACCGGTGCTGTTGGATTCTTATGGCTTATTTTCTGGTTTTTACTCTATGAAACTCCTGAACGGCATAAGCGTATATCGGCCTCAGAACTTGCACATATAAATAGTGATGAAGAAATTGTAATCCCTGTGGAAGGCGAAACTGAAGCAGTAATACCATGGCGCAAACTTCTAACCTATAAACAAACCTGGGCTTATGCTGTAGGGAAATTTCTTTCTGATGGTGTATGGTGGTTTTTCCTGTTCTGGCTTCCGGCATTTTTGATCTCAGAGTATAACTTGGTAGGTCTTGAGGTAAGTGTTCCTGTTGCAGTGGTTTATCTAATCGCTGGAATCGGTAGTATTGCTGGTGGATGGTTGCCGATGTGGTTCACTAAAAACAAAGGCTGGACGATGGTCAGATCCCGTAAAACTTCCATGCTAATTTATGCCGCAATCCCTTTAATGGTTATGTTCTCGCAATGGGCTGGATCATTTAATATGTGGTATGCTGTAATCATTATTGGAGTTGGAATGTCGGCACACCAGGCCTGGTCGGCTAACATCATGACCACAGTTTCAGATATGTTCCCCAAAACTTCAATTGGTGCAGTTATTGGAATTGGAGGAATGTTTGGAGGCTTTGGAAATATTACGGTTGCAAAGAGTGCAGGATATCTACTTGATCATTATAAAGCAGCCGGACATATTCAAACCGGATATTATATGTTGTTTCTTTTTTGTGGAACTGCTTATCTGCTGGCCTGGTTTTTAATGTTCAGGGTTTTGGTTCCCAAAATGACCCCTATTAAGCCTCATATGAAGAAGATAGAGTAACAATATACCTCCTCTATGCACATTATTTGCATTATTGAGCTATTTATTTTACTTTTCGATATGCATATCGGGATATAAACCAGCTTATAGCTGGTATATATTATAATCACATTTATCATTAATATGAAAACAGAACAGAATCGTAGAACGTTCATTAAAACTACAGCACTTGCTGCTGCAGGAATTGGAATTGGTGCAAACAGCTTTGCTGAAAGCCTTTACCCCTCATCAAAACCCAGTGCTGCAGCCGGTACCAGAATAGGAATCATCGGCTTGGATACTTCCCATGTCATTGCTTTTACAAAGGCCCTAAACGGCCCCAATGCTAGTCCGGATTATAGTGGATTTAAGGTTGTAGCGGCCTACCCTTACGGCAGCAAGGATATTAAAAGCAGCTATGAACGTATCCCAGGGTACATTGAAGATGTAAAAAAGCTTGGTGTTGAAATTACCGACTCAATAAATAGTCTTTTAGATAAAGTTGATTTTGTTCTTTTGGAGACCAATGATGGACGATTACATCTTGAGCAGGCATTGCAGGTTATTAAGTCGGGAAAGCCCTTCTTTATTGATAAACCGATAGCAGCGTCATTAGCTGATGCTTCTGCCATATTTTCTGCAGCTAAAAAGGCTAATGTAGGTGTATTCTCTGCTTCTTCTTTGAGATATTCAGTGGGGGCACAAGAGATTGCCGGCGGTAAGTACGGAAAGGTACTGGGTGCTGAAACCTTTAGCCCTTGTCATTTGGAAAGCACCCATCCTGATCTTTTCTGGTATGGTATCCACGGAGTGGAATCATTATTCACCGTCATGGGGCCAGGATGTAAACAAGTGGTCAGAGTCAGTTCACCTGATGTAGATGTTGTAGTTGGTACCTGGAATGATGGCAGGGTGGGTACTTTCCGCGGTCTTCGTTCCGGAAAACTTGGGTATGGTGGTACAGTATTCGCAGAAAAGGGAACTGTCCAGATAGGAGAATATGGAGGTTATAATCCGCTATTGAAGCAGATTACAGATTTTTTCAAAACTGGGGTAGTTCCGGTAAGTTCTGAAGATACACTTGATATGTGTGCATTTATGGAAGCTGCTGATGAAAGCAAACGAAAAGGAGGGGTTCCTATTAATTTGGCAGATATTTATGCCAGAGCGGCGAAGAAAAACAAATAAATTTATCGTTCATGAAGAATAGGGATCAGTCCAGGAGAAAGTTTATAAGCACCGGTGCATTAGCATTGACAGGTCTTACTGCTTTTGGATCTCAGGGACTGGACTTCCTTCAGCCCGCCCAAACTGAAAAGGTTCGTGTTGGACTGATTGGATCGGGTAGCCGCGGTCTGGGTCTTGCCCAAACTCTTGCAAACGTTCGAACAATTGAGCTTGTTGCATGCTGCGATATTGTAGAAGAACATTTGAAAGCTGGGTTAAGGCTTGCCGATAAAGATGCTAAAGGATACTATGATTATCAGAAACTTATAGATGACCCAAACGTTCGGGCCGTAATCATTGCTACTCCTCTATTTTTACATTTTCCCATGGCTGTAGCCGCTCTTAAGGCCGGTAAGCATGTATATGTAGAGAAAACGATGGCTTATGATATTCCACAGACTCTTCATCTGGTGAAATTGGTTGATAGCTCAAAGTTGGTATTTCAGGTTGGTCATCAATACAGGTATTATTCCATGTATCATAAAGTCAAAGAGATTATCAACAAGGGATGGATTGGGAAGGTATATCATTATGAATGCCAGTATAATAGGAATTCTGACTGGCGACAACCGGTAAGTGATCCTAAAATGGAGCGTGCTATTAACTGGAAAATGTACAAGGAATACTGCGGGGGATTGCTTTCTGAACTCAGCGCTCATGAAATTGACATGGTGAATATGATTCAGGACAGCCATCCTATTAAAGTTGCAGGATTTGGTGGAATTGATTTCTGGAAGGACGGTAGAGACAATTTTGATAATATCCGTCTGGTTTATGAGTACCCCGGTGGAGTAAAATCCAGTGTTACTTCCATTCTTACAAATGAGTACAAGGGTTATTCCATTCGTATCCTCGGAACCAGGGGTACTATTGAAATATTAAGGGACAGAGCATTTATTTATCCCGAAGCTAAAAACAAAACCATCGGAACAGTTGACGGCGTGACCGGCGCTACAGTAGAAGTTTCACCGGGTGGTGCAGGGGAACCAATTGTTTTTCAAAAAGATAATCCGGTGCTTGACCCCACTGTTTATGCCCTTCGCGATTTTGCTGAATGTATCTTAACTGGAAAGCAACCTGCTTCCAATGTCAGAACTGGCAAGGATGTGTCTATCGCAGTACATATGGGAAATAAAGCTGCCGAAACTGAGACAACTCAATACTGGAAAAGCGAATATGATATTTGAGCTTTCCTGAGAATTAATATAAAATTAAACAAAGGCTTAAATGCCATAAATTAATATAAACACATGAAAAATTCAGATTCCCGCCGGGATTTTATTAAAAAAACAGTTACTGGCGCTGCCGCAATTTCATTTGGAGGAGTTCTGCCTGGTTTTAGTGCAAGCAGTTATGCAAAAATTATGGGCTCAAATGAGCGTATTCAGGTTGCAATGATGGGTGTAAATAGTCGCGGACTTGCACTTTCACAAAATTTTGCTGCTCAGAAGAATTGTGAAATTCGTTATATCTGTGACGTGGACAAGCGTGCAGCTGATAAATGTATCAGTACGGTTACTAGTATACAAAACACCAAACCGATGGCTCAGCCTGACTTCAGAAAGGCTCTTGAAGACAAGCAGCTTGATGCGCTTGTAATTGCAGCACCTGACCATTGGCATGCTCCTGCAGCTCTGCTTGCATCGGCAGCCGGCAAACACGTTTACCTTGAAAAACCATGCAGCCATAATCCTCATGAAGGGGAACTTCTTGTGGCGGCAGCCAATAAATATAAAAATGTAATTCAAATGGGTAACCAGCGTAGGTCATGGCCTAATGTAGCTGCAGGGATCGCTGAATTACATGGTGGAATTATTGGTCGACCTTATTTTGCAAAAACCTGGTATACTAACAACAGACCATCAATTGGAGTGGGTAAAACTGCCCCTGTACCTGAATGGCTTGATTATGATCTATGGCAGGGGCCGGCCCCGCGCCGTGAGTTTAAGGATAATCTGATTCATTATAACTGGCACTGGTTCTGGCACTGGGGTACTGGAGAAGCATTGAATAATGGTACGCATATGATCGATCTTGCACGTTGGGGCCTTCAGGTTGAATTTCCAACAAGAGTAAGCTCTGCAGGTGGCAGGTATCGTTATCAGGATGATTGGGAAGCACCTGATACTCAAAATATTAATATAGAATTTGGAAATAAATCAACGATAACCTGGGAAGGCAGAAGTTGTAATCCTTTTCCAATTGAAGGTAATACTGTAGGGGTTATATTTTATGGAGAAAATGGCACCTTAGTGATAGGCGGCAGTAATGCATACAAAGCTTTTGATCTTAAGAATAATCTTATCAAAGAAGCTAAGAATGAAATTAAAGTCGATACCGGAAGCCTGACCAGTCCTTCGCAGCAATTAGATGCTTTTCATATTCAAAACTTCTTCAGCGGTATTAAGAGCGGGACCGCTCTGGCAGCAGATATTCATGGTGGACACAAAAGCACCTTGTTATGTCAGCTTGGTAATATTGCTCAGCGTACCGGAAGAACCCTGGATATTGATCCTAAAAATGGTCATATTTTAAATGATAAGGGTGCGATGAAACTCTGGACAAGAGAGTACCAAAAAGGCTGGGAACCAAAAGTTTAAGCTGAAATTATCTGTCAATGTATAAATGGGCTTAATTCCTCAATGTTTGATTGTAGCGAACCATGATTTTTATATCCGTTCCCATTGCATCTGGGTGCAATGACATTTTAATAGAAATGAGGAAATAATGCTTAAAGCTTCAAAATCAGGAGTCGGTAATTACCGCTGGAAGATATGTGCAATGCTTTTCCTGGCTACAACAATTAATTTTGTTGACAGGCAGGTTCTTGGTATTCTGGCACCCCAGCTTCAAAAGGAATTTGGCTGGTCTGATTCAGAATATGGCTTTATTGTTTCCTCATTTCAGGCTGCTTATGCAATTGGATTCCTGATTATGGGCCATCTTCTCGATAAGATCGGAACCCGTATGGGAGCTACAATCGCTATTGGATTCTGGAGTATCGCTACGATGATGCATGCACTTGTGGCTTCTCTTTTTGGATTTGCAGCGGTTCGTTTTCTCCTCGGATTGGGAGAAGCAGGGAACTTTCCATCAGCTTTAAAGGCAGTTTCCGAATGGTTTCCAAGAAAAGAGCGGGCATTAGCCACTGGTATTTTTGTATCCGGAGCAAGTGTTGGAGCAATAGTTGCCCCCCTGACCGTTCCTTTTATAGCCATCAATTATGGATGGCAGATGACCTTCGTCATTACCGGTGCAATAGGTTTTATCTGGATTGTTTTCTGGATGTTGATGTACCGCTTGCCCCAGGATCATCCAAAACTTGGAAAAGCAGAACTGGAATATATCACGAGTGATCCAATGGAACCTCAGATCAAAATTCCCTGGTTGCACCTGCTAAAATACAGGCAGACCTGGGCTTTTGCATTTGGCGCGTTTATGACTCATCCTATATTTTCATTCTTCCTGTTCTTTCTCCCAAAATTCTTTTTCAGTAATTATGGGATTGGGATCGCTAAAATTGGTCCGATACTGATCATAATTTACCTGATGTCTGATTTTGGTAGTATTATTGGCGGATGGGCATCATCTGCTTTAATTAAACGAGGATGGTCTATAAATAAAAGCCGTAAAACTACGATGTTTGTATCGGCATTATGTGTTGTTCCGGTTTACTTTGCTGCACAGACAACGGAGTTATGGCTCGCTGTAGGCCTGATAGGCCTGGCTCTGGCTGCACACTCCGCATGGTCTGCTAACCTGTTTACACTCACAACCGATATGTTTCCACGACAGGTGGTGGGTTCTGTTGTTGGTATAGGCAGTATGCTTGGTGCTGTTGGAGGTATGTTCGGTGCAACGATCGGTGGCTTCCTGTTACAAACAACTGGAAGCTATGTTTCCTTGTTTATTTTCGCCGGAAGTGCCTATCTGATCGCATTTACAGGAATACAATTACTTTCACCAAAATTAAAATCTATAACCTTAGAGAAAATTATTTAATATTTAGTATAGAGTTTCTGATCTTCTATCTGAAATTCAAATAATTGAGATAAATTTAATTTCAATCTATTCATATGATAAAATCTAACTTTAAAAACTTTAAACACCTTCTGTTAATTAACTGTATGATTCTTTTTGGAACATCATGTGCAGATAAATCTGAAAAAATACAAGAGCCTGAGATTCGTTTGATAACCCTTGATCCGGGACATTTTCACTCTGCTCTGATCCAGAAGTCGATGTATCCCGAAATTGATTCAGTAGTACATGTTTATGCTCCATATGGAGATGATGTCAAATCTCATCTTAATCTGATCAGTTCTTATAACAAGAGGGCAGAGAATCCAACAAAATGGAATCAAAAGGTATACACAGGGGATGATTACCTGGCAAGGATGTTTCAGGAAAAGGCAGGGAATGTGGTTGTCATTGCCGGAAACAATAAGTTTAAGACAAATTATATCAAGGCTTCGGTTGATTCGGGTTTGAATGTACTGGCAGATAAGCCAATGGCAATTGATACTGAGGGCTTTAATACTTTGGTTCAGGCTTTTGAATCGGCAGAGAAAAATAAAGTATTGCTTTATGATATCATGACTGAGCGTTATGAGATCAATAGCATCCTTCAAAAGGAGTTTGCGCATCTTCCGGCTTTTGGTGAACTGGATAAGGGTAGTCCCGAAAATCCATCGGTTACTAAAATAAGTGTTCATTACTTCTTCAAGAATGTTTCAGGCAAACCGCTTGTCAGACCGGCCTGGTTTTTTGATGTTAAGCAGCAGGGAGAAGGAATCACAGATATTACAACCCACCTGGTTGATCTGGTACAATGGGAATGTTTTCCTGACCAGGTACTTGACTACAAAAAGGATGTTGAAATTGTTTCGGCTAAACGGTGGAGTACTAAATTAACAGCCGCTCAATTTGAAAAGGTTACTCTCAAAAAGGAATTTCCTGAATTTCTGAAAGCTGATGTTAAAGATGGTGTATTGAATCCTTATTCAAACGGGGAAATAAACTATCGCCTTAAAGGAATACATGCTAAAGTTTCTGTGACCTGGGATTTTCAGGCACCTGAAGGTACCGGGGATACTCATTTCTCGGTAATGCGTGGTACTAAGGCAAGTGTCATTATTAAGCAGAGTAAGGAGCAGAATTTTAAGCCGGTATTGTATATTGAGCCAGCTGCTGGTACGGATATGAAAGCATTTGAAAGTGCGATCATGGATGATCTTAAAAAGATCAACGACAAATACCCTGGTGTAGAATTAAAGAAAAATTCAACAGGCTGGGAGGTAATTATTCCTGATAAATTTAAGGTTGGGCATGAGGATCATTTTGCACAGGTAGCCAAAGCATACTTTCAGTATCTGAGAGATGGAAAGTTACCGGCATGGGAAGTTCCAAATATGCTCGCGAAATATTACACTACCACCAAAGCCCGGGAAGTGGCATTAGCAAAATAATCAGTCAGGGGGCCATAAAACGCCCCCTTTTTTTATAATAAGCCATGGTCAGTATGATCATCCGGTTATAACTTTTCATTCCTTCAGGTTGATTATTGGCCTTCAGGTAATTATCGTAAAAGATGCTGCTGAATCTCCTGGTAATACCTCTGTATTCTTCCCAATAGGCTCTTTCACGCTTTAGATCAGCCAAAAATGGTTCTGAGATGCGGCTCTTTAGAGTTTGAAATACGAGGGTATCCAATCTGCCGGTTTCAAACATAAATTCCTGGGCAGCCAGGTAATAAGCTGAATATCTGAGCATCCGATTATCCGATTCACTGGCACTTATAAAGCCAATAAAATTAGCCTCGTCCTCGGCACCATATCCCATAGAATGTGCTGTTTCATGGCAGGCAACAAAAGGTTTAAGATATATCGGCATCCCTGAATTGATCTGAGCTTCGCCGGTGAATGGATTGAAGTATCCTGCAGTTCCGAAATAATTCATCAGCATGCCGATCAGTGAATTCTTTATTTTTGGAATAGGGTATATGGCTGCATTAAATGGTGGATGAAGTTTTTTAATCGCATTGGCTGATTCCGAGTAAAGCTCCGGGTCATTTTGCGGCCATTGCTTCGGCTCGATTTTCGAGCGGA
>CAYJAM010000027.1:0-13532 GCA_964367725.1 uncultured Sphingobacterium sp.
ATGGACTTGCGCTCATAGGTTAGTTGTTAGTTGTTGGTTGTTAGTTTGTTGGTAGTATCCTGCTTCATTGGAAATTGATATCTTATTAACCCGATTGTTATCGGTAATCATTTTTCCATTCTCTAGTTCTTGGCTCTATTTACTAACTCCGTAATTCGTAATTCCGTAATTCGTAATTTCCCCTCATTTCCTTTTTCCAAAACTTAACGAGATGCGTGGCAGAATTATTGTACTTTCTCACTCCATCCATTGTCAACTGTCAACTGTCAATTGTCAATTACCTGCCGGTGTATAAATTTCAAGTATCACATTCCACTTATGCTCTTCCTGTGATTCCCAGATTCTGACATAATGGTATTTGGTGATAACTTTTTTCTTCGTGACATAGGCAATGCCATAAGAGTAAGCCAGGTCACTGCCCAAGGCACGATCGGCACGAAGGGGCTCAGATTCAATACTGATCTGATTCTTTCCTACAAAATTATTGATTCTGGCTTTCCCGATAACAGGCTCTTCTCCGGGGAATAGTAAACGGGCATTCTCTGCCATGAACACATCATGGGCAAGATTCTGATCTTTAATCAGGGTGTTTGAATATAATTTATCAGTTGTTGTGATGATTTCCTGCCTTTGCTTTAGCCTGGCCGGAGAAATTTGCTTGTTGAATTTAATACTTACAGGATCGGTAAAATTTAACTCAGGCTCTTTAAGAGGTTTCTGATGTGAAATGCCCAGATCGAGGGCCAGTTTCCAAACACCTTTGAAATCAGCTTTCCATACCGATAGATATTGACCATAGGAAGGTTCAGCATCCGGGCCGCTCAGGAATGTGTAGGGGCCTGTTGTGAAACCCCAGTCACCACTCTGGGATATCTTAGCGTAAACGGGCACCCAGCTTAGCTGACCGGGGCCATCCACAGTACCCTTTCCATAAAAATCTTTAACTTTTACAGGATCAGGCCTGAAGATCAGTGATTCATCATCTGAAACTTTCAAAAAAGCCTCTTTTGAGCCATCTTTTTTCGCTAAAGCTGAGAAATAATTTTCTGCTGCTACGAGTGAATTTACTCTTCCATTGCTTTCCTGGCCGAAACTATTTAATGAAATTAATATCAGCAGGCTGAAAAATATGGAAAATTGCTTCATTTGTTTTTATTGTGTTAACGGGAATGCTCAGCATAAAATATGCCATAATATTCCAGAAGGAATATTTACCCTGATTTTTTTAAGATATTGAATGGGATTTCGATATGTGATGCTTACGGTTAACCAATCAGATCTTATTCCAGGTAGTACCTTCCTTATTGTCTTTCAACTGTATTCCGATAGAGTTTAATCCTATACGGATCTTATCAGAAGTTGCATAATCCTTATTCACTTTCGCTTCAGAACGCAGATTGATAATAAAATCGAGCAGTTTACCCATATCATCCGATTGATTGCTTTCTTCCTTCAAACCCAGAACGCCGATAACAAAATCGTCCATCAGCTTTTTCATGGCTTCAATGTCGGCAGCGCTTGCTGCAGTTTTGCCATCATAAACACTATTGATGATGTGAACGGCTTCGAATAGTTCAGCGATCAATACCGGGCTGTTGAAATCATCATTCATGGCAGCATAGCACCGTTCTGTCAGGCTTTTCAGATCAATATCAGATTTCTGGGAAGGGTTTAATTTCTCAAGCAGTCCGTAGGCATTGATCAGACGTTTAAATCCTTTATCGGAAGCCTCCAATGCTTCATTTGAGAAATCAAGGGTACTCCGGTAATGTGCCTGAAGCATAAAGAAGCGAACCGACATTGGCGAATAACCCCTCGATAGCAGTTCATGGCTTCCTGTAAAAAGTTCATGTGGCAAAAATCCATTTCCTTTGGTTTTTGACATTCTTGTACCATTTACTGTCAGCATATTCGTATGCATCCAGTATTTGGCAGGCTGAACATGATTGCATGCCTGTGATTGTGCAATCTCATTGGTATGATGTGTCGCGGCAAGGTCCATTCCCCCGCCATGAATGTCAAAGCTATTACCCAGATATTTACTGCTCATTGCAGAACATTCGATATGCCATCCCGGGAAACCGGTACCCCATGGTGAAGGCCATTGCATGATGTGTTCAGGTTTAGCCTTTATCCAAAGTGCAAAATCTAACCGGCCGCGTTTTTCATTTTGCCCGCCAAGTTCTCTGGTGTTTTCTAAAAGGTCATCTAATTGCCTGTTGGTCAGTATCGTATAATTGAATTCCTTGCAGTATTTTTCTACATCAAAATAAACTGTGCCATTTACCTCATAAGCATAGCCATTATTCAGGATTTGCTTAACCATTTCAATCTGTTCGATGATATGACCTGTTGCGGTAGGTTCAATCCCCGGAGGTAATGCATTAAAAAGTCTCATGACATCATGAAAACCAAGGGTATATTTCTGGACGATCTCCATTGGTTCGAGCTGCTCAAGCCTGGCTTTCTTGGCAAATTTATCATCACCTTCATCCATGTCTCCTTCAAGATGACCGGCGTCTGTGATATTGCGTACATACCTTACTTTATATCCAAGATGCAGAAGGTAGCGGTAGATCAGATCGAACATAACGAAAGTGCGGCAGTTACCCAAATGAACATCACTGTAAACTGTCGGACCGCAAACATACAGGCCTACAAGTGGCGGATGAAGAGGCTCAAACTTTTCTTTAGTTCTCGAAAGGGTATTGTATATGTACAGGTTACTATCCATGCTGCAAACTTAAAAATTGAAAATCGATTTTTCGGGGATATTGAATGCTTTTATTTTAATTCCAGATCAGTTCTGACAGGGAAATGATCCGATAGTTTCTTGTCAATGATCAGATAATTCTTAACACTGAACTCAGGAGATGTAAAGATATAGTCAATCTGAAAATTCGGGAAAGCACCATTATAAGTTACTCCGAAGCCACTTCCTTTTTCACGGAAACCATTATTCATCCCTTTTGAGATGGTTTGTACGGTGTATGAGATTGGTGTATCATTAAAATCCCCGGCAACAATATAGGGTATGGTGCATGAGTCGGTATGGCTTTTTACCATTTTCACCTGATTTGCACGCTTAATAAAAGCTCTTTTTAGCCGGCCACCGATCTTTTTTGACGATTCAACATCGGTTTCGATCTCCTTTCTTACCTTTTGAAGATATTGGTAATCCTCGGGTTGAAAACTGATCGATTGGAAATGCACATTATAGACCCTAAAGGTCTTATCGCCTTTCTTAAGATCTGCCCATATTGCTTCATTCCAGTTCATTTTTTTCGCAAACTGGATGCTTCCCTGCTTTACTATCGGAAATTTTGAAAAGATTGCCATACCAATGGCTTCATAGCCATTATCTGTTGATGGTTTGAAATAATAATGTTCGGTATTCAGGATTTCCTGAATATATTTCCTGAAATTATATTCTCCTTTTTTTCTGCTAAAAAACTCCTGGAAGCAGATCACATCAGGCTGCTCATTACGTATTACATTCAGTATCTGATCTTTGGTGAACTGATCATTCTTATCTCCGAATTGTTTAAAATTATGAACATTATAGGTCATAATGCGGATAAAGCTCTCTGAAGATTTAGGAACCATTATCGCAGTATTTTCTCTGAAACCTATGTAATTCAGAATCACACTCCAGCCGGCAAGAATAGCTATAGCTGAAATCAGCGCAAATCTTGGCCAGCGAATCAGCCAGTAGACAATGAATAGAACATTAATAATTAATATGGCAGGATAGGCCAGGCCGAAAAAGGAAGTTATCCATAAAGAGGCGGGATCAGAATAAGATGCCAGATAGCTTATCAGCAAAGAAATGACCGCAAAAATATTGGCAATAAGTACGAACTTACTGAACAGGTGAATACGAGGCCTTTTTGCGTTGAATTTTGCCATTATTTTTTACTCGCTTTAAATAATGCCTCTTTTTCGGTTTTATTCAGACTATCATAGCCCGATTTTGAGATCTTATCCAGAATCTTGTCAATGGTCTCCTGGTCAGTGTGAATAGTCTCTGATCTTGTATTACTTTTATTCTGTACAACTTTAAGTTTTGATCTCTTCTTTAGAACCTTACTCAGATCCCTTCCACTATTTAACTGTTTTATAAATACGAAGCCTAAGATTGCGCCTCCGATATGTGCGATGCTACCACCCGGATTTCCTCCACCCATTCCAATGATATCAAGAACGAAGTAGGCAATGGCCAGATACTTTAAGCGAACTGTTCCAAAAAGTAGAAGACGGATAGTAAAATCCGGAACTAAAGTTGCAGTGGCGATAACAATTGCCATCACACTGGCGGATGATCCTAAAAGGATAGAGTTTTGAGCGAGTCCACTGAAAGCAGGTAGGGTATTATAAGCCAGCAGATATAATAAAGCTCCTATAATTCCACCAGCCAGATAGGTAAAGATAAATTGGCGCTTGTTCAGAAAATCCATAAAGATCATTCCCATCCAGTATAGCCAGAGCAGGTTGAAGAGAATATGGAAGACCTCCCGCTGCAGGAACATGTAAGTTATGATAGTCCATGGTTTATAAGCAAGAGTTTCAAGGTTTGCCGGCATGGATAATTGCCGGCTGATCCAGTTGGCAGAGGTAGTGCTGCCTCCAAATAAAAATTCAGCTACTGCGAATACTCCGATAGCCAGAAATACAAGAATATTTATCCCGATGAATAGATAAAGCGGATTCCCGGATCGGAATGCTTTAAAGTATAACTCGTTCAATAAATTCTTATTCATAAAAATTATCATGGCGTTTCAGGTGCCACATTTTTACTAAGATAAAACCAAAAAGGGCTCCTCCCAAATGTGCAAAGTGTGCCACCGAATCGCCCGAAAATTGTTTAACCCCCAGGAATAACTCCAGTAAGACATAAACCGGGATGATATACTTCGCTTTTACCGGAACCGGGATGAACATAATGAAAAGTTCAGCATTGGGGAAAAGCATGCCGAATGCTATCAAAAGGCCAAAAATTGCACCCGAAGCCCCAACCATTGGAGTAAGATAAATACCTAAAAGCGTGGAAGCCTGATCTTTAGATATCAGGTCGGGATTGAATGAGATTGTTCTTTTCAGAGAGTCTACCATAAAACTGCCATTGTTTACTGCACTGCCAGTTATACTATAAACCTCAAAACTTTGAACCAGTAACTGCAGCGCAAGTGCACCCAAACCCGTGATCAGATAGAAATTCAGGAATCGTTTGGATCCCATGATATATTCGATGGAAGATCCAAAAGTATAGAGGGCAAACATATTGAACAGGATATGGAATAAGGAAGAATAATCATGCATGAACATGTACGTGATTACTTGCCAGATCCTGAAATCAGGACTGTCGAAGTAATGGACTCCCAAAACCTGGGTCATCATTGGTCCGCCAAACATCAGTGTAGCGATATAAAAAATGATATTGATGATCAGCAGGTTCTTAACTACCGGTGGAATATGTGCAAATGGGGAAAGTCTTTCATTCATAGCCTGATATGCTGGTGTTATTTTTCAAATCTTAGTAATAGTTCTTCAAGGGTAAAGGTGCTGATTACGGGCTTCCCGCTCAGCGAGGTATTCGGCATTTCGCAGGCAAATAATTCGTCTATCAGCAGGTTCATTTCATCAACCGATAGTGCTAATCCTGCTTTTATAGATGTATTACGTGCCAGGGCGCGGGCCAGACTATCACGTCTGTTTAATTTTAAAGCACTTTGGTTATTCTTAAAACCTTCGATCAGGTGTTCGAGCATTTCAACCTCGCTAATATTTGTTCCGATATCAGCGGGGATACCCTCAATTATAAAGGTGTTTTTCCCGAATGTACGAATCTGAAAGCCCAGTGCATGGATATCCGGTAAAAGTTCTTTTACAAGCTCAAAATCACTGGTGTTCAGCGTAACAGTTTGAGGAAAAAGGCTCTGCTGTGAGGCACCCTGACGGTTTTCGAGATGCTGAATGTAGCGCTCATATAAGATACGCTCATGAGCAGCCTGCTGATCGATCAGCATAAACCCCGACTTGATCTGCGAAATAATAAAACGGTTATGCAGTTGAAAGATCTGTTTCCCTAATACTTTGAGAACCTGGTTATCAATTTCAATATGGCGATTTCCTTCCAGCTCCATTCCGCTCTGCCTGGACTGCTCGGGCTGCACTATTTCGTACAGTGAGCCCCAATTCTTGCTTACACTGGTCCTGTCTTCTCCGGAATTTCGAAGAAATGGAATTTCCCGTTCTGTTCTTCCCGGACTAAAAGGATTGAAATCAGGATTAAAGGCAATGGACGGAGGTACGATATCTTCGTGTGCCTTTTGAGTGATCATTTGGCTGAAACCGGTTTCCTGGTTGAAATCGAGTGTCGGACTGATATTGTACTTTCCCAATGATCGCTTTACTGCGGAACGGATGATCGCATAAATTGCTTTTTCATCCTGGTATTTGATCTCTGTTTTGGTAGGATGCACATTGATGTCGATTTTTGAGGGGTCGATATCGATGAACAATACATACAATGGAAAACTATCTGAACTTAAAACTTCTTCATAGGCATTCATCACCGCATGATTCAGGTATGGATCTTTTATGAAACGATTGTTCACAAAGAAGAATTGCTCTCCCCTTGTTTTTTTTGCGAATTCCGGTTTTCCGATATAACCCTTAAGCTCTATAATTGAAGTGTTTTCTTCAACCGGGACCAGTTTCTGATTATAGGCATTCCCAAAAAGATGGATGATGCGCTGCTTCAGGCTTCCCTTTGGCAAATGAAAAACCTCATTCCCATCATGATGAAGTGTAAAAAATACTTCGGGATTAGCCAGTGCAACACGTTGAAATTCATCATTTATATGACGCATTTCTACCGAATTACCTTTCAAAAAATTACGCCGGGCAGGAGTATTATAAAATAAGTTTTTTACGCTTATGCTGGTTCCCGGGGGACAGGCAATGGGCTCCTGGCTGATGATTTCTGATCCCTCAATGCGAAGGCAGGTTCCGAGTTCATCTTCATAGCGCTGGGTTTTTAACTCTACCTGGGCAATGGCCGCTATCGAAGCCATGGCCTCACCTCTGAAACCCATGGTTCTGATGGCAAAAAGATCCTCTGCTTTTCTGATCTTGGAGGTCGCATGGCGCTCAAAACACATACGTGCATCGGTCATGCTCATCCCACATCCATTATCTATGACCTGGATAAGTGATTTTCCGGCATCCCTGATCAGAACCTGTATCTTATCCGCTCCTGAATCAATAGCGTTTTCAATCAGTTCCTTCAATGCGGAGGCCGGTCTTTGCACCACTTCTCCCGCTGCGATCTGGTTGGCAACAGAATCAGGTAAAAGCTGTATTATATCAGACAAAGTAATTTAGTTTATTGTATTAATGAGAATTCTATGCCGTATTCTCAACGTAATTTAATCGAAAAACACATTGGTAAAATAACAGAAATCTTTCAGGCTTCCGAATATTTTATGTTTTCCGAATCCAAAGATAAGGTGTTTTAGTCTTAAGGGGAGTATAATAAGAAGAAAGGGAGAGTAGAATGATAATTATGCCTGTTAATTAAACAGGCATAATTATCAGAAGATTATAATGAGCTAAACAGAATTATTCAGCTTGTCCCGGACTGAATTTTTCAACCTTGTTTTTAACAGGCTTTACTGTACGCAGATAGGCATATATTGCTTTAAGATCTTCGGTTTTCATGTTTCCGTACATAGACCATGGCATCACAGTATTAAATTCTCCGGGTTTAATATCAGCAGGTTTATAAGTGCTATCGGTGTATGATTTAAAGCGATTTACAAACATTTCCTCAGTCCAGCTGGCGATACCTGTTTCGGCATCAGGAGTAATATTAGCCGACCGAACCACGCCGCCACCCGGCATTTTGAATTCAAAACCTCCTGCCAGGTCCATTCCTGGTAATGGGGCACCTTTATCCTGCTTCGTATGGCAGGTGAAGCAGTCTGCCGCATTGAAAATATATGCACCATAAGCTACCGTATTACTTTGATCAGGTATTTTTACGAATTGAGGTTTTTGCGGGATCGTATTGATGATGAAATTCATTGGGAAGTCTGGTTCTGACTCAGGAACTTTATTCTCAATTGGCTTCAATGTTCGGATATAGGCAATGATGGAATAGATATCTTCACGGTCAGATTTTCCATAATTCGGATGCGGCATCAGTGGGAAAAGAGCCTTGCCATCCTTATTGACACCGGAGGTTATCGCTCTGAAAATTTCGCCGTCAGTCCAGTCCTTTAAGGCATAAGGGGTGATATTTTTAGCAAAAAATTTACCCGGAAATCCTAAATCCTGGTTAAATTCTTCACCACCTTGTCCTAATGTGCCCTCAACTATCGGACCTGCTGTTTTCGTCCAGTCCCGTTTCGAATGACAATCCATACAGGCATTTACACTATGAGCAAGGTATTTGCCCCTTTCTACTCTTTCCGGAGTAATTTCAATCGTTATATTTTCGGGATCTCCGACATCAGGAAGTGCAAAACTGACATAGCTAAGCAATCCAACAATAGCCACAATTGCTATTAGAACAAGGTACTTTATACCTTTTGTTAAGTTCTTTTTCATAAGTATTCAATTTAGGTTTAGTTCAATATTTGATTATTGACGTTTTAAATTGTTAC
Source organism: uncultured Sphingobacterium sp. (assembly GCA_964367725.1). GTDB lineage: Bacteria > Bacteroidota > Bacteroidia > Sphingobacteriales > Sphingobacteriaceae > Daejeonella. The sequence goes on from CAYJAM010000027.1 coordinate 8,670, forward strand.
AGATAAGTGATTGACTTACAAGGCCTCTATTAAAAATAATTATTTTTTCTAAAAAACAATAGCTTGAATATCAATTATTTATAAGAGGCAAAAATTTTTAATTTTAAAGCTGCTTCCAGGGTTTTTAATTCAGTTTTTGCAGGTTAATTGCTGAATCATAATTTATATTTACCGATTGTAAGAATATCAAAATAAAGCGCATATGATCAGGAACTTCTTTTTAATGGCCATCTCAGTCTTGTTATTTTCCTGTAGTTCACAAAAACAGGTCGATCTGATTGTTCACAATGCAGTGGTTTACACAGTAGATGATAAATTTTCAGTCGCGGAGGCATTTGCAGTTAAGGATGGGAAGATAGTAGAGACCGGAAGTTCTGAAGATATTCTGAAGAAATATAAGGCTGAGATACTTGACGCAGGTGGGAAGGCTGTTTATCCGGGCTTCATTGATGGGCATTCGCACTTCTACGGATATGGAGAGGGGCTGCAGCAGGTTGATCTTGTAGGAACTACAAGCTGGGAGGACATCCTTGAGAAGCTTCAGCAATTTGGCAAGGAAAATCCGGAAGGATGGATCATTGGCAGGGGATGGGATCAGAATGACTGGGCTAACAAAGAATTTCCTGATAATATTAAGTTGAATGAGCTTTTCCCAAACCGGCCAGTTATTCTTACAAGGATTGACGGTCATGCGGCCATCGCAAATAATACCGCCCTTGATCTTGCCGGACTTAAACCCGGGCAGAAGATCAGCGGCGGGGAGGTAGAAACCATAAATGGAAAACTTACAGGTATTCTTGTTGATAATGCCCAGGGTGCTGTTTACGCCAAAATTCCGGAACAAACTGAAGTGCAGATCAAAGAGTCGCTGTTAGATGCTCAGAAGAATTGCTTTGCTGCAGGATTAACATCTGTCACTGATTGTGGCATCAATCATAATCTCCTGCCTTTTATAACTGAACTTCATCAAACTAATCAACTAAAGATGCGTATCTACGCGATGCTCAGTGATGATAAGGAGAATTATGATTTCCTGTTTAAAAATGGTGCTATAAAAACGGATCGCTTAAATGTTCGTTCCTTCAAAGTTTATATGGACGGGGCTCTTGGATCAAGAGGGGCCTGCCTTCTTGAACCTTATTCTGATAAACCAGGCTATTCAGGCTTCTTATTAAGTGATAAAAAGCATTTTGCTGATGTGGCTCAGAAAATTGCTGATGCAGGTTTCCAAATGAACACTCATGCAATCGGTGATTCGGCAAACCGTGAGATTCTGAATGTTTATGCTAAAGTTTTAAAAGGCAAAAATGATTTCCGCTGGCGGATCGAACATGCCCAGGTGGTGAATCAGGCAGATTTTAAATCATTTGCTGAAAATAGTATCATTCCCTCGGTACAAAGTACACATGCTACATCTGATATGTACTGGGCTGCTGATCGTTTGGGTGCAGAAAGGGTTAAGGGGGCCTATGCCTTTAAACAATTATTAGATCAGAATGGCTGGCTGGTTTTGGGGACAGATTTTCCTGTCGAAAATATAAACCCTATGTACACGTTTTATGCGGCAGTGGTGAGGAAAGATATGAAGGGATATCCGGCAGACGGCTATCAGATGGAAAATGCAATAAGCAGGGAAGAAGCTTTACGCGGGATGACTATCTGGGCAGCAAAGGGTCAGTTTGAAGAGAAAGAAAAGGGAAGTCTTGAAGCAGGAAAGTTTGCCGATTTTGTGATCCTTGATCAGGATATTATGAAAGCAGGTCCTGAGCAGCTATTTAAAGCTCAAGTGTTAAAAACGTATATAAATGGTGAGAATGTTTATAGTAAATAAATTATTAAAGATCAGCAGTTTACCAATTGCAATCTGTTTGCTGAGTTTTTTTACCCTGTCTGCCTGTGCCCAAATGGCAGAACACTTCAAAAATGAATCCTTTTTAACTGAGTGGAAAAGCGTTGAAAGCTCAACGGTATTATTAAATAATGAAGATGAGCTTGTGCCATTAAAAGATTTGATGCCTTTAACCATAGCAAGTGTAAATATAGGCTCGGCTTATTCCTCAGAATTTGACAGTATCCTTAACAAGTACACAAGAGTCCATTCCTTTGCCTCTGCATTATACAATCATGATATGTTAAGCTTCAATGATCTGAATGATGATCTGAAGTTTTATAATACCATAATCGTTCAGGTAACAGATCAGTCATTAAATGATCCCAGGACTATTCCGCTATTGCTGGATCTTCAGATAAATAAGAGTCTGATTATTAGTTTATCAGGTGATGCAGGAAGCCTGAAACTTCTGGAAAATTTGAATTCAGCAATTATCTGGTCTGAAAGGAAGTCTACAGTGTCAGCGAATTTTGCCGCACAATTGGTATTTGGTGGAGCTGCTTCCAGTGCAAGGCTGAATCAGGCAATCTCTGGCAAATATGCATTGGGTTCAGGCTTTACCACTGTCCCTGTTCGATTGAAGTATACTGTGCCTGAGGAATTGGGAATTAATACTGCAGCTCTCAGCAGAATTGATGATATCGCTGAAGAAGCCATTCGGCAGAGAGCCACTCCAAGTGCGGTTGTGCTGGTGGTTAAGGATGGGAAAATAATTTTTAATAAAGCCTATGGTACCCGTACTTATATCGACCGTACCCCAACTCGGATCAGCGACATCTATGATCTGGCTTCGGTCACAAAGATCTCAGCAACAACCATGGCGGTGATGCGTTTGTACGAGGAGGGTAAACTTAAACTTGATACCAATGTCGGAGCCTATATTCCAAGATCGCGAAATACCAATAAAAAGGATATTCCTGTGCGGGATGTGATGCTGCATCAGGCGGGATTCATTCCCTTTATCCCTTTTTACAGAAATTTACTGGAGACAGATTATAGCCGTGATTCATCAGAAATACATCCGGTAAAGGTTGCTGATAATTATTATTTACGTAAGGATTATTTCAAACAGGTGATGTGGCCACTTATGCTGAACTCCACTTTATCGAATCAGGGGAAGTACGTATATAGCGATTTGAGCATGTATTTTATGAAAGATATGGTCGAGCGCCAATCCGGGAAGCCAATGGAAAGCTATGTGATGGATCAGTTTTATAAACCGCTTGGAATGACCAGGGCAGGTTTCAATCCACGGCTCCGCTTTCCTAAGGAAGAGATCATTCCAACAGAAGATGACAAGGAATTCAGAAAGACCTTACTTGAAGGCTATGTTCATGATCAGGGCGCCGCTATGGTTGGGGGAGTATCGGGTCATGCAGGACTCTTTTCCAGTGCAAATGATCTGGCGATACTTTATCAGATGATTTTGAATGGAGGAATTTATGGTGGAAGCCGTTATTTCAAGTCGGAAACGGTTAATATGTTCACTGCAAAGCAATCGGCAATAAGTCGCCGCGGTTTAGGATTCGATCGCTGGGATGAGGAGAGCACCAAGGGCTATCCTTCCAAACTGGCGTCTCCGCTAACATTCGGACATACCGGATATACAGGAACCTGCGTTTGGGTTGATCCCAAATACAATCTGGTATATGTATTCTTATCGAACAGGGTAAATCCAGGGGTTACTTCAAAACTCATTGACCTGAATATCAGGGGGCGTATCCAGGATGTGATATATGAAGCAATTGGCAGGTAAACACACTGCTGTTGGCATGGCTTTTGATTTGTTACATTGTACAAACATTAATCTCCTATTAAAGAATTTACTTTGTAAGATATTACAGCTTAGCTGTAAACGCTATACTTATCATAATTAGTAAATTTGCTCCGGGTAGAAATCTCAAGATGAAACCATCATGAACATACCCTTATTATACTATCATGTATATACTCATGATAGCTTAATCCCGCAGGTGCTGGATTAAAAAACATATTATACACAGATGAAAATTGGAATAGTTTGTTATCCTACCTTCGGTGGTAGTGGGGTGGTAGCCACTGAATTGGGTAAAGCCTTAGCTGACAATGGACATCAGGTCCATTTTATTACCTATAGACAACCTGCACGCCTCGATTTCTTCTCTGAAAACCTGTTTTATCATGAGGTTTCTGTCTCAAACTATCCTTTGTTTGATTATCCTCCTTATGAGCTGGCCCTGGCAAGTAAACTGGTAGATGTGGTCAGGTTTGAGAAACTTGACCTGCTGCATGTACATTATGCCATTCCTCATGCTTCGGCGGCTTTTATGGCAAAGCAGATACTTGCAACTTATGGTATTCATATTCCTGTTGTTACAACCTTACACGGTACAGATATTACTTTGGTAGGAAAGGATCCTACATATAAACCGGTTGTTACGTTTTCCATTAATCAGTCGGATGGCGTTACTGCAGTTTCTGAAAATCTGAAGCAAGATACTTACAAGCATTTTGATGTAGTCAAAGATATCAAGGTTATACCGAATTTTATTGATTTACAACGCTTTAGTCTTAAAGCTAAAGATCATTTTAAACTCGCTATTGCCCCAAATAACGAGCGTATAGTAGTGCATACCTCCAATTTTCGGAAAGTAAAACGGACGCAGGATGTGGTTCATATCTTTGAGAAAATTCAGAAGGAGATACCATCTAAGTTGTTAATGGTTGGAGACGGACCTGAACGGGTTTATTGCGAACAGCTTTGCCGGGATCTGGAAATATGTGATAATGTGAGATTTCTTGGAAAACAGGATGCGGTGGAAGAGATTTTATCGGTTTCAGATCTGTTCATTATGCCCTCCGAATCAGAAAGTTTTGGTTTGGCGGCTTTAGAGGCAATGGCATGTAAGGTACCTGTTATCACTTCAAATGCCGGAGGCTTGCCAGAAATTAATATTGATGGTGTAACTGGTTTTATGGCAAATGTTGGTGAT
>CAYJAM010000028.1:0-13319 GCA_964367725.1 uncultured Sphingobacterium sp.
ATCCTTCGCCCATACAGATTCAATTATTGGTTAGCTCATTGGGCCTGACCTGTTCTGAGATGGAATATTAATTTGACTGAACTTCAGAATAACAAATATTATTCAATAAAATACTCCACCAAAAGGAATATCCAATTAGTTATATTTTAATTAGGTACAAAGAATAAACCAGCTTAAACTGCTGTTAAGCGGTTTAAACTGGTTCTTCTTATTTTTTGACCAATTTGGTGATTTCAAGAACACCGTTAGTGATAGAACCGGTAACGGTTACTTCTTCACCGACAAAATTTTCTGCTTTTTTGGTGTCTTTGATCGCATAAACTTTATCGCCACTAACGAAAACAATTTTGGCGCCTTTCTTAACGCAATCTTTTGCACATGCAGCATGACCTTTGTTATTGCCTTTCGCCCCGCATTTATCATCTGTGATAAATCCGGTCCATTCACCTTTGTCAATGGCATTGGCGGCCGTAAAGAATAAAGCTACAACAAGAAGTATTAGGTACTTTTTCATATGTTTTGGTTTTTTGAATATTAAAAGTAGTTCTTTTTCAATAATTTTCAAATAGCTCGTTTCACAGTTGTCAATTCATTGTCTATTTCACTCCAGTAAGTTCCCTCCTGCGTCGGGATGACAGGTGTGAACGTTCGGGCTGGAAATCGTTATGGATAAATTTCGTAGTTCTTTTTAGTAATTCCAATTGAACAACCTGTCATCCCGAAAGCTGCCCTTCAGCAGCTGAGGGAACTCAGTGCTAAAGGATGAAAATATTGCTTCAATTGGTGAACTTCCCTCCTCTGTCGGGATGGCATTGTCTTAGGATTTATTATCAATTCCCCATACTCCACCAGATAGCTATCGGGTCTCCATTCTAAATTAGATTCTCTTATCTTTACCCCAAACAAAACAATTATGTCAAAGACAAAACTTACAATCAATAGTAATGGTTCGGTAAAAATTGAAGGCGATTTTGAGATCGTTGACCGGAATGGTGGGGTTTATGGACTGCAGGGCCGTACGGTGCTATCCATTTGCCGCTGCGGACTTTCTAAAAACAAACCATTCTGCGATGGATCGCATAACGGGCATTTCGAACATGATGCGATCGCTTTTGATCTTCCTCCGAAAAAGGTCTAAAACATTTTTTATGTTGCGCCCCTTTTTTGTAGATTCATATCTTATAAAACATTAATTATATGAAGATTAAAGGATTTATAGCTGTACTTATGTTGGTAGCATTAGTATCGCAATCTTGCGTCAGTACTAAGAAATATACTGCACTTCAAACAAGTCAGAGCCAGCTGCAAACAAATTATAATTTGCTTCAGGAGAGTAATCGTGATCTTGACAGAAAGTATCAAACAAGTCAGAAGGAGCTGGCTGCAGCAATAGTCAGGGTAAAAAGTCTTGAGGAACAAATTGCCTCCGAGAAGTCGAATATTGCTTCATTGCAGGATGCTCTCAATAAATGTTTAACCTCAAGTAATCAGGGGAATGTGAATATTTCCAAACTGGTGGATGAGATCAATAGCTCTAATAAATATATTCAGCAACTGGTAAATACCAAGAATAAGAACGATTCACTTAATCTGGTTTTAACCAATAATTTAACCCGCTCTTTAAGCAGGGAAGAAATGAAGGATGTTGAAATTCAGGTGCTTAAAGGTGTTGTTTATATTTCACTTTCGGATAATATGCTTTACAGATCAGGTAGTTATTCGATATCAGATCAGGCAGGTGAAATTTTGGGCAAAGTTGCCAAAATCATCAAAGATTATGAGGGATATGAAGTATTAATTGAAGGAAATACAGATAATGTGCCTATTTCAATGCCAAATATTCGCAATAACTGGGATTTGAGTACTTTAAGAGCCTCTTCAGTGGTACAGGCATTGCAAAATACCTATGGAGTAGACCCTAAACGTCTGACAGCAGGTGGAAGAGGGGAATATAATCCTATTGCAGTTAATGATACGGAAGCAGGAAAGGCAAAAAATCGTAGAACCCAGATCATTATTACCCCTAAACTTGATCAGTTTATGGAATTGATCGGGAAAGCTCCTGAGAGTAAGTAGAAATGGGTTTCTGTATTGATGGGATAGGGTTTAATGGGATACTTTTCCAGGAATTTGGCAGGCATGATATTTGTTATATTTGAAAAGATATCCTGACAAAACCTGATCTAATAGCCTCAGGCATTAGGGATGATCAGATTTTAGATTATTATCAATTAATTTGAATAAAATATTAAATAAAGTAATGCGCTCTATATTTTTCATTTTTTTTCTTCTCCTGTTCTCAGTTAAATCATTTTCTCAGGCGCCGGTACTGGCTGTTGACAGGGTTGATAAACGGACCAATGAACATATCAGGCAAACCTCCATGTACCTTTTTAAGGATGGTGGAAATGTTACCAAACTGAGTTTCTCGATCAGGGCACTTGATGATACTTATTTTTTGCTTTTGAATCTGCCGATTGCTGCAACTGTAAAAAGGGGGACTGAAGTCAGCCTGATCATGGATAACGGGCAGGTTATTAAATTAATCTCCAATAATGATGTCATCTCTTTGAACGAAGCAGATGTCAGTAAGCGGATGATGGTGTTTGACCTGGAACCGGGTAAAGAGATAAAAGAACTTTTAAAACAGCCGGTTAAAGCAATTTCGATTCCAACCGCTAATAAAGGGACTGTTCTTGTGAACTTACTGGCAAAAGATAAGGGCCATATCAGATCGGGAATTATGCTTGCGCAGAAGAAATAAGAACTTAACAGATCAGTGCTGGATTTCCTTTTTTAAAGGACTTCTTAATGCCTGATTTAATCCTTCATCTTCAAGTTTATTTATCAATTCTACGATTTCTTTCTTCATAAAAAAGCCAACCATTCTTTGCAGCTTTTTTAACATGCTAATTGCGGCTTTGATTTTTTCCTGATCAGTCATGGAGTAAAAATATGCTAAAAATATTAGTATTGCAAGAGTGAGTTTTAATTTTTGTGATAGTGGATTTATTTGTGTTGGAAGGGAGCTTTAATTAAGGATTCCGGTTCATTGGAGTAAGGCAAACCATAAAACATTAATTACCAAATAAACTAATCCCGCTCATAGCCGCGGAGGCCTAGTCCTTTTTCTTCAGGAAAAAAGGACCAAAACCCCGCCGCTGCGTCTGCTGCTTCGAAAGTTAGTGTAAGGGCTTGGCCTGTCTCTACCGCACCAGCCAAGGCGGAAAAAAGGTTAACGGGGAGATACTACTTTGGCCTAAATAACAATATAATGACCTTTGAAGACTATCTTAATACGGCTTTTGGGAGAGTGTTATGGCTTATAACCATTCATAAATTACAGTCTTTACCGATTGCAGGATCGGCCTCCCGGGATTTGGCAGGAAAGGCGCACTTAATCCTTGCACTATCTTTCATAAATCACAGCGGTTAAGTAATCCGGAGAAGTGTTGCAGATACATTCATTTTTTCATTGCCATAGATACGGCTCGGATTACACCAATAGGATTAAGTGTGGATTTACAACAAATACCGGGAAGCCGCGGCATTTTGTTACTTTTCTGCTGCAGGAAAAGTAAAGAAAGTATTACAGGGGATAATTTTTAGCTGAACTGATAGGTAAGAGAAAAGCCAGATAATCTTAATTCCCGACATCGATTTTCATGTGTCACTTTCTACATGCGCTAGCCCGGGGCGGGCGGGATTTCTGTTCTAACCATGCTATAAACATTTGACCCTATTAACAGGATTAATCACCTAGAAAAAGGTGAAATGTATGGCAAAAGATGATGTCAAGATTAAAGCTTGGGGGTTATTTTAATATGAATCAATTTTTATACTTTTACCAGATACCAAAAATGAAAACCCTATTAATCCTCGCCATCCTTTTCATCATCATCCTGATGCTTGCCAGGATGAAGAAATTCCCTTTTTAGCTCCATCCCAGGTAGAATAACCTAATTTAATTTGTTGTTTCTATTAAATGTTAATAACATAAGTATTTTATAATCAATTAAATATCTTTTCCTATTTTCAATATATCTTAGCTTATTAACAATTGCTTGTATATTTATCCTCTTAATTAACCAATTAATTATGACAGCAGAAGTAAATATCCCGCGTCTTGATCTTGACGATTATATCAAGGGTACACCCGAACAGAGAAAGCAATTTTCTGATAATATTGGCAAGGCTTTTAATGATACCGGTTTTGTAACCATTGCCAATCATGGAATGACTCAGGAGCTCATCAATGAGCTTTATACTGAAGTAAAGAAATTCTTCAGCATGCCTGATGAGCAGAAATTAAAATATGAAATTCCGGAACTTGCTGGTCAGAGGGGTTATACCTCTAAAGGCAGAGAGAAGGCAAAAGATTCAAAAACACCCGACCTGAAGGAATTCTGGCAGAGCGGACAGGTGGTTACCGATGGCGATTATGTGAAAGAGGAATATCCGGATAATGTTCAGGTTAATGAACTTCCCGGTTTCAATAAGGTAACCCGCGAGGTGTACCAACGACTGGAATATGCCGGAAAGCATTTATTGCGGGCTATTGCTGTATATCTTAACCTTCCGGAAAATTATTTTGATGATAAGGTACATAATGGGAATTCAATTTTACGGGCTATTCATTATTTCCCGATCGAAAACCCGGATAGCCTTCCTGCTGATGCGGTTCGTGCCGGGGCACATGAAGATATCAATCTCATTACCCTGCTGATCGGTGCCAGTGCTGATGGATTAGAGGTTTTAACCCGTGATGGCCGCTGGTATCCTGTAAAGGCGAATGTTGAAGATATTGTAGTAAACGTAGGGGATATGCTGCAGCGTTTAACGAATAATAAACTGAAATCAACTACTCACCGTGTGGTTAATCCACCGCGTGAGTTAATGAAGACTTCAAGGTTTTCAGTGCCTTTCTTCCTGCATCCAAAAGCAGATATGGATTTGACAGCACTTGATTCATGTATCGATGCAGAGCACCCCAAAGCGTATACAGACATCACTGCCGGTGAGTATCTGGACGAACGTTTGAGGGAGATTGGGTTGAAGATGTAAGGGGAATTGAAGTGGCGTGTGTGTCAATGCGACCTTAGTGTTATGTCATTGCGAGCGCAGCGAAGCAATCCCCTCACGATTACCAGTAATCATCATAAGATTGCTTCGTCGTGCCTCCCTGCCCGTCCGGTCAGGCGGGCTCGCAATGACAAGCAATACGTTTTAGATGAGTAACAAGGTATGGGATGACTGGTGGAACGTTCAGCAGGACTTATTCCTTTCTCAGAAGCAGGATTTACTAACAACCAACCAACTAACCAACCAACCTACTTCTTCATCTCCCTCTTAATACTCTGCTCCAGTTCTGCCTGGCGGTGTGTTCCGATGATGTACTTCAATCCGTCGCGGTCAGTGAGCCTGACAGCATCCTTACCGCCCGCATAGAAATGAACCGTTCCTTTCTGGTGGAGGTTATAAACAGGATTGTTGATGATATAAGAGCTGTATGGGACAGCCTCCACTTTAACGATACTGTTCAGATCGATCTTAACCATTTTGGTGGTCCAGATCCCATCAAGCACAATACTCTTATTATTAACAGTGGTTTTATAATGCAGTAAAAACATCATGATCACTGAGCCAATCAGTATACCAAAGCCAACTACAAGGAATAATTCTGCATTCTGACCCTGACTACCCGAAAGATAGTAAGCTCCAAAACAAAACAGGGCCAGTACCATACGGATACTTATGCGACCGTAATCGCGACCCAGGTATTGTTTTTCTATGAAAGCTGCTTGATTTTCGTCCATATCAGATCAATTGTTCTAAGATAAAAACTTTTTTTGTGTTGGGACTAACTTTATAGCGCTCATCCACGCGCAAGCCGGCCAGCCAAAGAATATCTCCATTGCAGTTTTCCAAAACCCCGATATCCTTTTTATGGTTTTGTCTAATCTTCCTGTCGACAAAAAAATCACTCAGTTTCTTTTTTTGTTTTAAGCCAAGGGGCTGAAAGTGATCCCCGTTTTTCCAGGTCCTTAACTTTAGCGGAAAGCTAAGCAGATCATAGTCGAGCTGAGCGATTTTCTCGCTCCTGTTTAGTTCAAACTGCATGATCGGAACAATTTTACATTCAAATTTCTGTTTGTTCCAGATGCAGATGGAACTTGTCGCTTCAATCAAAACATCTTCAGCTTTATCATGCTTTATACGGCTCAGGATCAAGCACCCACGGTCTACAAGCAATTGATATCCGGCAGAATGAAATACTTTTCCCGGTTTTCCATCCCAGGCATGAGCCAGATCGTTGAGCACCGTTTCTGTAAATCCATAAGGATGAAAGAGGCCGTAAAGCAGGGTGTTTAAAGGAATTAGTTTCTTAAGTTCATCAATGCTGATCTCAAATTCATCATCAGACAGCTTAATAAACAAACGCTCCCTGATCTCCTGCACACGCAGATCAAGTAAAATCTCTAGTTCAGCAAAACGTTTTCTGTTGGCTTCAAAGGTTTGCTCCAATGCAGGATTGAGTTCCTTAAGTACAGGAATTACCTCCAAACGGAGTTTATTTCTGGAATATTTAACAGAAAGATTTGAGCTGTCTTCGCGATAAGCATAAGCTTCCCTTTGAACCAGTTCATCGATCTCATCGCGGCTTAAGAATAAAAGCGGACGGATAAGTTTCCCCTTTTTGGGTAAGATGCCATGCAAGCCTGAAATACCGGTCCCGCGGGTTAAGTTCAGCAACATCGTTTCAATCACATCATTCTGATGATGAGCAACTGCGATGTACTGAAAGTCAAACTCAGATCTGATCTGTTCAAGCCATTCGTAGCGTAGTTCTCTGGCAGCCATCTGAACAGAAATATGATTGGCAGATGCATAGTCCATGGTACCAAAACGATGGGTATAAAATGGTACCTCCAGTTCATCAGCTAGCTCCTCTGTAAAGCGCTCATCAAGTTCAGATTCCTCTGCCCGCAGATTGAAATTGCAATGCGCAATGCCAAAACGATAGCCTGCAGCTTTAAAAAGATGGGCCATCAATACAGAATCGCGGCCGCCACTAACTGCAAGCAGAACAGCCTCTTCTTTTGGAAAAAGGGCATGCTGTTTGATGAATGATTGCAGTCGGCTAAGGGCTTCCATAAGCTCAAAATTATTTAATTAAAAATCCTTAGCCAAAAAACTATTTTTGTAAGGTGAGGAAAGTCATATTTTCAATTCTGTTTTCAATACTATCAGTCGCGGCTTTTGCTCAGGGGCGGCAGATTGAGATCAGGTCATCCGAATTGGTAAAAGGCTTCCAGGCATCCGGTTTTGCGCGGATTATCCGTCCGGTTTTTGTGCATGAAGGATCAACCCTTGCTTCAGACAGTGCCGATTTTAATCAGACCGCAAATACCTTTGAGGCCTTTGGGCATGTAGTAATCACTCAGCCATCCGGAACCGTCATCTATTCAGACCACCTGAACTATGATGGGAATACCAAACTGGCAGTTCTGACTAACAATGTAAGGTTAATTGATGGGGATGCAACATTAACTACCGATCATTTGACATATAACATGACAACCAAGATCGGAACCTATACCGGTGGGGGTAAGATTGTGAATGGTAAAAATGTGCTGACCAGCAAGAACGGTTATTATTTCGAAACATCAAGGGATTCTTATTTCAGGTATGATGTAGTTCTAACTACACCCGATGCATTGATCAAAACTGATACACTCCGATATAATTCAACTTCGAAAATTGCTTATTTCTATGGCCCTACAAATATTTACGGCAAAGATGATACGCTTTATACCGAGAATGGAACCTATAATACCCAAAGTGATCAGGCCCGCTTCGGCAAGAAAAATCTTTATACTCAGGGTAGTAAGTCATTAACCGGTGATAGTCTTTTTTATGATCGGAAAGCAGGTTATGGAAGGGCGATCGGCAATGTCTTCTTTGTCGATACTGCTGAAAAAGCCCAGCTAAGAGGCGGAATAGGAGTGTATAAGAAGGCAGATGAAAGCATTCTGGTAACAATAAATCCCTATGTTGTGATCATTTCTGAATCGGATTCTGCCAAGGTTGACTCAATCTGGATGACTGCCGATACTCTTTTTAGCAAGGTAATTTTTACCCGCGACCTGATCCCATACAAAAAGGAAGAAATGGTGCCGGATGATCAGCTCGCCGCGAAGGAAGTACCGGCAGCGCTGCCACAGGAAGTACCGGCTGATCCGGGAAATATGCGGGCGGTAATTGTTCCTGATAAAAGCGCAGATGCACCAGACTCTCTTAAAACACCGGGGAAAACGAAAGGGCCTGAAAAGCTGATTCCGCCCCCGGAAAAGGAAAAACCGGTGATAAAACCTGATCAGAAGCCTCCGGCCAAAGCAAAGCAGGATAAGGGAGCAAAGAAAATAGATTCCACATCCGTAAAGGGCAAATCAGATACCTTAAAAACGGCAGCACTGCCTCCGGATTCAGTTTCAACAGATACTGCGAAGACCAGAATTGTGATTGCCTACCATCGGGCAAAAATATTCAAGTCGGATCTGCAGGCCAGAGCAGATTCTATGTTCTTCAGCTATTCTGATTCAACTGTAAGATGTTATGTTAACCCAATGATCTGGGCTCAGGGCTCGCAGCTTTCGGGTGATACGGTCTATTTGCAGATGAAGAATAAGAAAATGGACAATATGCTGCTGCAGCATAATAGCTTCATTGTGAATACTGAAGATGCGGATTCAACCAACTTTAATCAGATAAAAGGTAAAGTGATCACCGGTTATTTTAAGGATAATAAGTTGAGCAGCATGTATGTGGATGGTAATGCAGAGAGTGTTTACTATGTAAAAGAGGATTCCTCATACACCGGACTGAATCATCTGGTTAGTGGCCGTTTAAAGATTCTGTTAAAGGATAATAAACTCCAGAGTATTACCGCAATTCGGGCGATTGATGCGTCTATTACGCCTATGGCAGACTTAAAAGAGGAAGAAAAGGTTTTAAAAGGCTTTATCTGGAAACCGAGAGATCGTCCTAAATCTAAGGAAGAGATTATTCCCCAATTGGCAAAAGCCGAGAAAAAGCCGGATGTTAAAAGCAAAACACCCCTAAAAACTACTTCAAAAACTCCGGTAAAGGTAGAAGCAAAGGCCAAAATTCCTGAGAAAACAAAGGAGCCGGCCAAAGAGGCACCTAAGCAGCCTCTGCGTAAACAGCAGAATTAGAGTTGGGTTTTAAGGTAACTGATTAGTTTCGCAACGGCAATAGCCCGATGGCTGATCCTGTTCTTTTCTGCAGCATCCATTTCTGCAAAACTGATCTCATAACCATCAGGGTGGAAAATTGGGTCATAACCAAAACCCTTACTTCCTGATCGCTGCAACGCAATTTTTCCTTCAATACTTCCCTCAAAGAGATGCTCTTCGCCATTCAAAATAAGGGAAATGACGGTCCTGAATCGTGCAGTTCGATTATTCTGTCCCTTCATTCGATTCAGAACCAATTGCATGTTTTGTTCAAAATCACGGCTGCCAGAGTAATGCGCCGAATGAACCCCGGGTTCACCATTCAGTGCATCAATCTCAAGTCCGGAGTCATCAGCAAAGCAATTACAATGATACCTTTCGAAGATATACCTGCTTTTCTGACCTGCATTTTCTTCAAAAGTACTGCCTGTTTCGGGAATCTCATCAAAACATCCGATGTCATTCAGGCTTTTCAGCAGAATAGCATCACCGGCTATCGCGCGGATCTCATTTACTTTATGCTCATTAGCGCTAGCAAAAACCAGTTCCATATTAAAAGTCTTTCATTACATTCCAGAATTCCCTTTTTTTCGTGGTATCATTGATCATTTCATCAATGCCGTAGGTACAAAGTATTTTTGCACTTTCCAGTTTTACAACCTGGTTTGAGCTTTGAGATGCTAAGGAGATCTCCCTGGGATCGATTCCAAACAATACAATCTTATTGAAACTAAAGAATTCTTTAAGATCAGTATAATTTACTCCCGGATACTGATTGAGGTTGAGCACTGCCAGGTCGCGTAGTTCCAAACCTTTTGCAGACATAATCTTAAGCAGGGTTTCTTTCTGAATACTGCTGATATCCTTTTGTTTGGGTTCATTGAAGAGTATCAGAAAATATTTATTGTTTTCGCCCAGATAACTAAACTCTTTGGTTTTTTCAGGCTCCAGAGCTTTTTCCGGCAAGACTTCTTTCGCTTGTTGAACGGGGATTTCCGGAACGAGCTGAGCCTGAACATCATTTTCTTTCTGACTGCCGATTTCCGGGGCTTGCTCAGTTTTGGTGGGTATTAACTGCTCATTTTCAGGCAGAATATACAGATCCTCTGTCATTAAAAGCCGCAGGGCATTGCTATTCTGTGTAAGCAGGTTTGACATCTTTAATTTTTTTCGCTGATTGTGTATGCAAACTTAGTAAAGCATCTGTTAAAAATAGTTAAAAGCACTCAGCTTCTTTTTCAAAAGCTTAACTTAGGGGCAATCCTGCGGGTATTAATTCCTGTCTGGAATTTAAAATTATAAATTGCAGAATATTCAATAGCTGTTCATTTAAATCATTGATTTATGAATAATTACTGATAATTTTGCAGGATAGGGTCTCTGTTAAGAGGCTTCTGTTTTTATAGGGATTGGATTAAAAAAAGGGGAATATTTTGCGACCCTGAATCGCAATCAAAGAAGAAATTTAGAAATGAGAAAGACCTTAGGGATATTAACTATACTGTTACTTGTGAGCATTGTGCAGCTGAATGCACAGAATAAGAAAAAATCCCTTGATAAAGTCGCAGCGGTTGTTGGAAGTTCAATTATTTTACAATCAGAAATTGAGCTGCAATATTCACAATACCTTGCACAGGGGAATCCTCCTAACCCGGATGTGAAATGCAGCATTTTACAGGGATTACTTTCACAGAAAATTCTTGGTCAGCAGGCAATTATTGACTCTGTTACCGTAACAGAAGACCAGATTGACGGTGAGATTGAGCGACGTTTACGTGCAATGACAGGCCGTGCCGGCGGACAGGAGCGCCTGGAAGAATTTCTGGGTCGTTCATTGATCCAGTATAAGGATGAGATCAGACCGGATATCAAGGAGATGCTGGTTGCTCAAAAAATGCAGGCCAAGATTACAGAGAATGTTGCGGTTACTCCACTGGATGTTAAGCGATACTTTGATGCCATCCCAAAAGACAGTTTACCTTTCTTTAATACAGAAGTGGAAATTGGAGAGATTGTAGTATTTCCAAAACTCAATAAGCAAGAAAAGGAAGCTTTTCATGATAAGGCAGAAGCTTTACGTTTGAGAATTAAGGGTGGAGAAGATTTTGCAACACTTGCTAAATTGTATTCTCAGGATCCAGGTTCTGCACGTGAGGGTGGTGACCTTGGATTTATGGACCGAACCAGTTTGGTGAAAGAATTTGCTGCCACAGCATTTAAACTTAAGAATGGTGAATTATCCCAGGTTATTGAAACTGAATTTGGATTCCATGTGATGCAGGTAATTGAAAGAAGAGGTGAGCAGGTGAATGTTAGGCATATACTGATCAAAACCGAACCAACACCAGCCAGTCTTGAGCGGGCAAAGGCGCATATCGACAGTATCTACCAATCGGTATTGGATAAAAAGGTTGATTTCGGAGCAGCGGCATCTCTATATTCTGATAATAATGAAACCAAATACAATGGCGGGATGATGTTAAATGCAGAGAATGTTCAGAGCCGTTCCACATTTATTCCCACAGATAAACTTGATCCTCAGGTATTTTTAACGGTGGACACAATGAAAGTCGGTAGTATTTCAAAACCTGCGATATTCACACAAGCCGATGGAAAGACTGGTTATCGTTTTCTAAGCCTTAAATCAAAGACAGGTCCGCATCAGGCTAATCTTAATCAGGATTTTCCAAAAATCAAAGATGTTGCCTTTGAAGATAAAAATAACCGTACTATCAGTGAATGGTTTGAAAAACGTCGTAAAATAACGTTTATCAAGATTGATGCTGAGTTTCAGACCTGCCCTGAACTTTCTGGCTGGACAACCGCAAAGAATTAATTATGAAAACATATCAGACTGATGTAGAAGCTGTGGATGCCCTGCACCTCTCTTATAAGAGGATCAGGGAAGAAATTTCACAGGTTATTATTGGTCAGGATGATGTTGTTAAATCAGTGCTCATTTCTATTTTTAGTAATGGGCATTGTCTGCTTGTTGGGGTTCCCGGACTTGCGAAAACATTGCTGGTACAAACCGTTGCTCAGGTTTTAGACCTTACTTATAACCGGATTCAGTTTACTCCCGATCTGATGCCATCAGATATTATCGGATCGGAGATTCTTGGAGAGGACCGTACATTTAAATTCATTCGCGGACCCATTTTTTCCAACATTATTCTGGCTGATGAGATCAACAGAACCCCGCCAAAAACTCAGGCGGCATTGCTGGAAGCTATGCAGGAAAAGGTTGTAACAGTAGGTGGACAAACCCATCGCTTACCGCAGCCATTCTTTGTTCTGGCGACTCAAAACCCGATTGAACAGGAAGGAACCTATCCTTTACCTGAAGCACAACTGGACCGTTTTATGTTCAATGTATTTTTAACTTATCCTTCATTTGAGGAAGAACTTCAGGTAGTTAGAAATACCACAGCTAACCGGAATGTGGAATTGAAAAAGATATTGAATGCACAGGAGATAAGCTATTTTCAGCAGCTAGTCAGAAATATTCCGATTACAGATAATGTGCTCGAATATGCGGTGTCGCTTGCAGCAAGAACCCGTCCGGGGACAGCTGCAGCTACAGATGATGTCAATAAGTTCTTAAGCTGGGGCGCTGGTCCGAGAGCATCCCAATTTCTGGTTCTTGGGGCTAAATGTCATGCAGCGATTACCGGCAAATACTCACCTGATAAAGAGGATGTTATGGCTGTTGCCGAGTCAATACTCCGGCACCGGATCGTAAAGAATTACAAGGCTGAAGCAGAGGGCATCAGCACTGAAATGATTATCAGTAAGCTTCTCTAGTCAATCACCTCAATATTGGAAATAAAGGCAGCTACATGCTCGTCTGAATAAGCGCCGTAAGCGTCAATGATGATGCCTTTATGGCCCTGCTTGCTTTCTATAGCGTAAATCACAGAACTGTCTTCGGGATCACTCATGCCCTCAAAGCGATAGTACTCGGTAATCTTCAAATCACTGGCCTGGAATTTCTCACTGATTTTCTCACAGAAAAGACAGGAGTCTTCGTACTTGAAATCATAATTAAAACCTCTTTCACGA
>CAYJAM010000029.1:0-12871 GCA_964367725.1 uncultured Sphingobacterium sp.
TAAACTCATTGCTTTCATTCAAAAATGCTGAGTCGACAAGCTGATCAGTTTCATAAAGTAATACTTTCTTAATTTCACCGGCATTTTCAACCTTCCCCGAAATGCTCAATTCATCATTATTTTTGCAGGAAACTACAAAAACACTCATTGCCAAAATGGCTATGCCAATAACCTTTCTCATGTTTTACTTTCTAATTTATCTATAACTAACTTACTGGCAATCTGTGGATTGATCTTCCCCTTAGTCTTTTTCATCAGATCACCCATGAATAAACCAAGAACGCCCTTTTTGCCATTATGGTATTCCTTTATTTTATCCGGATAATTACTCAGTACCTCTTCAATAAGCAAACTCAATTCATCATCAGCAGTATCGATCAATACCTGCAATGAAACAGCCATCTCTTCGGCAGATTGCCCGGGGTTCTTAATCAGCTCAGGAAAAACCTGATGTGCTGCTACTGAATAGTTAAGCTTGCCTTTGTCAATCAGACCGATAAGATCTGCCAGAACATCAGGCTTGACAGGGAAATCCTCAATATGCTTGTGATTATCATGAAGATACGATCTCAAAGGCCCAATCACCCAGTTTGCTGCGGCCTTAAAATGCTGGGTCTTAGAACTGAGCTCATCGAAATAGACTGCAATCTCCTTTTCGGATGAAAGTAAGATAGCATCATATTCAGAAAGTCCGAAAAGAGTAGTATACCGTTCGATCTTTTTTGAAGGCAATTCGGGTAATTCGGCCGCCAACTCATCAATATACTTCTGTTCGAGTACTAATGGCTGAAGGTCAGGTTCCGGGAAATAACGGTAATCGTTGGCCATCTCTTTACTCCTCAGCGGACTGGTATTACCAGTCTCAGCATCAAAATTCAGGGTGTTCTGCTCAATATATTCACCTCTTTCTAAAAGCTCAGTCTGCCTTAAAAACTCATGCTCAATAGCCCTTTGCAGGTTTCGGATGGAATTAAGATTTTTTACTTCACATCTGTTACCGTATGCTGAAGCTCCTCTGAGTCTGACTGAAATATTAGCGTCGCAACGAATACTTCCTTCCTCCATATTCCCATCACAAATATTCAGATACCTCACCAATTTTCGGATTTCGGTTAAGTATGCTGCTGCTTCATGTGCTGAGCGAATATCAGGTTCAGAAACTATCTCTATTAAGGGAACTCCTGCCCTGTTCAAATCAATCAATGAATCAAATTCATCCTGATCATGCATACTTTTCCCGGCATCATCTTCCATATGAATACGATGGATTCGAATGCGTCTTGCTGAATGATCGTCTGCTTTTACATCAATAAAACCCGAATGGCAAATTGGCTGACTATCCTGTGTGGTCTGAAAACCCTTTGGGAGGTCGGCATAAAAGTAGTTTTTACGATCAAAATTTGTCCTTAGATTGATGCTACAGTTTGTAGCCAGTCCCATTTTAATAGCATATTCAACTACTTTTTTATTTAGTTTGGGCAAAGTTCCGGGTAATCCAAGGCTTACCGGACTTATATGCTCATTAGGGCCGCCACCAAAGCCGGCAGAATCAGTAGAAAATATTTTACTCTCGGTTGATAACTGAACATGTACCTCAAGCCCAACTACAAGCTCATATTTATCAGTTAAACTGTCCGCTATTGTCGTCATTTAAACTTTAATGGTATCTAAATATTGCACAAAGATAAGCAATTGAATATAGTGGAGAGTGGAGAATTAAGAATTGATAGTGTTTAAATTCTCAACTCTCCATTCTCCACTCTCAACTAATAAAAGTTTTTGCTTTCTCAAGTGCTTTTGCAAGCCCGGAACTATCCTTACCTCCTGCAGTTGCGAAGAACGGCTGTCCGCCACCTCCACCCTGAATTTCTTTGGCTAATTCACGTACAATGTTTCCTGCATTCAGATTTCTTTCTTTAACAAGATTTTCAGATACCATAACAGTCAGGCTTGGTTTTCCATCAATATCACAGGCAAGAACCAGGAGGAGATCATTTACCAGATCCTTCACTGCATAAGCAAGACTTTTTACCGCATCGGTATTGGGCAAATCAACCTGCTGGGCTATCAGATTAATACCATTGATCAATAATACATTTTTAATAAGCTCATGCTTCAATCCCGCAGAACGCTCAACAATAGTTTTTTCAATTTCCTTTTTCAGGCGATTATTCTCATCAAGCAATGACTCAACAGTTTTTAGGAGGTCAGTAGGATTCTTGAGCAGATCTTTTAATCTCCTGACCAGTTCATTCTGAGCATTAATATAATTTTCAGCAGTTTCTGCAGTGATAGCTTCAATCCGTCTGACACCTGCGGCCACAGCACTTTCAGAAATTATCTTAAAATAACCGATCTGACCGCTTGATTTAACGTGAGTCCCGCCACAAAGCTCTTTCGAAAAATGATCATCAAATGTGATTACCCGAACATAATCTCCATATTTTTCACCAAAAAGAGCAGTTACACCCGAGTCAATAGCTATCTGATAAGGTACATTCCGTTCTTCTTTCAATGGAATGTTTTCACGGATTTTACGATTCACAATACCCTCAACTTCTGATAGTTCCGGATCTGTGAGCTTGGAAAAATGCGCAAAATCGAATCTTAAGTATTCTGAATTAACCAATGAACCTTTCTGATTCACGTGATCCCCCAAAACCTGCTTTAATGCTGCATGCAATAAATGAGTAACCGAATGATTGTTTTCTGTGGCTGTTCTCTTCTGATGATCAACTACCGCATAAAACAATCCCGAAAGATCATCAGGGATTTCATCAAGAAAATGAACGATCAATCCGTTTTCCTTTTTAGTATCCGTAACCGGATATTCAAACAAACGTGAACGGTCTTCTAGTTTCCCGGTATCACCAACCTGTCCCCCGCTTTCTGCATAGAATGGTGTCCGGTTTAATACCAATTGGTACTGATCCTTACCCTTGGCTGTAACCTTACGGTATCTCAGAACTTTGCATTCAGTTTCCAGTTCATCATAACCTATAAATTCAACCTCCTCGTCTTCATTTACAATAACCCAGTCGCCGGTATCAATTGCCGTTGCGGCTCTTGAACGTGCTTTTTGCTTTTGAAGTTCTGCTTCAAATCCTTCCATATCAACTTTCCAGCCTTTTTCACGGGCCATGAGTTCTGTCAGGTCGATTGGAAATCCAAAAGTATCATAAAGTTCAAATGCAAATTCCCCATTAATAATCTGATCATTGGTTTCGAAACGTTCAAAACGCTGAATTCCGGTCGCTAAAGTTCTTAAAAATGATACCTCTTCTTCCAAAACCACCTTTTGAACAAAATCCTGTTGCTTTTTAAGTTCCGGGAATATGCCATCAAACTGATCAGCCAGAATCGGAACCAGTTTGTTTAAAAATGGCTCCTTAAGATCAAGAAATGTATAGGCATATCTCACCGCTCTTCTGAGTATTCTTCTCACTACATAACCAGCCTTATTATTGGATGGTAAGGTACCATCGGCAATACAAAAACTGATTGCCCGGATGTGATCAGACATCACACGCATAGCGACCGACGCACCCCAGCCTTCTCCACCAGGAACCGAATTTCCAACATAGGGCAAGCGCGACTTTTCTGAAATAAATTGTATCATCGGCTGGAAAACATCGGTATCGTAATTGGATGTTTTATTCTGAATTACCCTGACCAGACGTTCCAGTCCCATACCTGTATCCACATGCTGCCCGGGAAGTTTCTCAAGAGAACCATTCTTCAGGCGATTGAACTGCATGAAGACATTATTCCATATTTCTATGACCTGCGGATCATCCTGATTGACCAGTTTACTGCCATCAATTTTAAGACGTTCAGCATCCGGGCGCATATCCACATGGATCTCCGAACACGGTCCGCAAGGGCCTGTTTCACCCATCTCCCAGAAGTTATCTTTCTTATTGCCGAGAAGGATCCGATCTTCAGAAACGTACTGTTTCCATATCTCATAGGCTTCCTGGTCTTTTGGAAGTCCTTCGCTATCATCACCCGCAAAAACGCTGACATATAACCTGTCTTTTGGTATTTTATATACTTCAGTCAAAAGTTCCCAGCTCCAGGCAAGGGCCTCCTTTTTAAAATAACCGCCTTCAGGATTGTTAGGATCACCAAAGCTCCAGTTACCAAGCATCTCGAACATGGTATGATGATAGGTATCTATTCCAACTTCTTCGAGGTCATTATGTTTACCAGAAACACGTAAACAACGCTGCGTATCGGCAACCCTGGGATATTTTATTGCTGCCTGACCGAGGAACAGATCTTTGAACTGATTCATCCCGGCATTAGTAAACATCAGTGTGGGGTCATTCTTAACAACAATAGGTGCTGATGGTACAATGTGGTGTCCTTTGGCGGCAAAAAAATCTAAAAAGCCTTGTCTTATCTCTTTGGTGGTCATCCTGATTAGCTATTCTGCAAATATAATACAGATATGTGTTTTTTTGGGAGAGAATATGAAATAGCCTCCGGAATACTTTGTTCAACATATTATACGTTAACATCCGTCAAAGCTTTCAAATTTTTACTTGCTTCGGTTCAAATTTAGTAGTTTTACAAAAGCAAAATCATTGGTATGCCATACAAGGAGCGCGACATTACTAAATTATATTACAGCATGGGTGAGGTTACCCGTATGTTTGATGTAAATGCATCCCAGATTCGTTATTACGAACGTGAATTTGAGATCCTTCAGCCCAAAAAGAACAAAAAAGGGAATCGCCTGTTCAGTGCCGATGATGTTGAGAACCTGAAGATAATTTTTCATCTGGTGAAAGAAAAAGGTTATACGCTACAGGGTGCCAAAGATTATCTGCGCAGTAATAAAGCAGAGGTTAAAGAGAACCAAAAGGTTATCGACTCGCTGGAGCGTCTGAAGCAATTCCTGCTTGAGGTAAAGGAACAACTTTAATGAAGTCCGGGCCGGAAAAATCTGTATCAAATCCCTCGAGGATATTGTTCGTCATTAATCCAAAATCCGGACATGGTGGGGAAAAAAATCTTAAAAATCTGATTACTGAAAGATCCGAATCCGAAAAATTTGATCATCAAATTATTGTGATGAGTGGGGATGATAAAAAGCGTATTTCAAATACTATTAATGAATATAAGCCTGATATTGTTGCCGCCGCGGGTGGTGATGGAACCATAAATCTAATGGCCGGAATACTTGCAAATACAGGAATTCCTCTCGCAATCATTCCTCAGGGTTCTGCAAACGGCATGGCAAAGGAATTGCACATTCCCGGCAGGAATGAAAGCGCTTTTGAGATTCTTATCAAAGGAAAAAAAAAGGCAATTGATCTGATTAAAATTAATGAAAGGATCTGCATCCATCTGGCTGATGTCGGGTTAAATGCAAGGGTTGTAAAGCGTTTTGAAAATGATGTAAAAAGAGGTATTCTAACCTATGCCAAGCATCTTTTCGGAGAAATGTTCCTGCTTAAAAAATATATTTTCAATATTACCTATGATGGTAAAACAATCCGAAGAAAAGGGGTATCCATGACCTTTGCCAATGCTTCACAATATGGTACCGGAGCCGTTATCAATCCAAAAGGTGTACTGGATGACGGCAAATTTGAACTCGTGATCATCAAACCTTTTCCACGAATTAAGCTATTATCAATCACCTGGAAAATGTTTATGAATAAATTACATACTTCTGATTATGTGGAGATCATCAGCTGTGATAAAGCACTGGTTATGAGCAGCAGAAAAACAACTCTTCAGGTAGATGGCGAAGTTCTTGGCAAAGTAAAGGAAATATCTATCGAAAGTATGCACAAGGCACTTCTGGTGATAGTACCTTAATCTAGCGTGAACTCGACATAATATTTTAAAAACCACATAGAAACATAGCATTTTTCAGCTTCTAATCTACATTTTAGACACAGATAGCCTTGAAGCTTCGCTTTAACCTATCTGATTTACAATCTATGTTTCCTTTAAAGCATAATAACTTCAATCTATGTGGTTAAATATTATTCTTTAGATAGTTTAATATCTAACTCACTTTAATCTATCTTATATTCATAGACCATTTTCCCTTTTTCAGCATTTGCATCAATTACCCAGGCTGAAATATAAACTGAGCCTTCATTTTCAAACTTTAGTTTAAAAAATCCCTTTGCCTTCATTCCAAATTTTAGATTTTTTCCTGTCTGTAAAACATATTTAAGCTTTGAGCCTGCGCCACTGACAATAAAATGATTCTGGTCTTTTGAAATGTGCTGCAGATTATGTTCATGTCCGGAAGCATAAATAATTCCCGGATAACTTTTAAATATCTCGATAAGACGTTTTCGCAAATGCCTATAACGGGGATGAGCTATATCCTCCTTTGCTCCAAAATACTTTCTGTAAATGGGTAATAATGAACCCAGTATAGGCAGGGGAAAATATGCTTTCCGATGGTATATAGTGAAAGGAAATAAATGGTGCCTTAACTTATAACGGCCACCATGAATGGCATAACTATACACCGGGGCATGTCCTGCAATGATTATTCTCTTATCCTTATTACTTTCAAGTATAGTGATCAGATGATTAAAAAATTCTTCTTCTGATTCTACTCTGCAACCACACTCTTGCCCGATGGGTCTGAAACCAGGCTGAAGCCACCATTGGGTATTGATCAGTACAAGAGTAACATTTGGATTAACATTGATCTCTGTGGGTCCGGGGCACCCATTTGTAGGGTACATCACATTTTTCCCAAAGAGTTTTTCAAGGTATTTCTCCTGTCTTAAAATATACTCATAACCACCTTCTCTGCCTTTGTTCCAGTCGTGATTCCCTGAAATAAAGAGCACTTTCCCATGATAATCTTTCAATGCTTCCTTATGTGCAATTAAAGCATTTTCAGCATCCTTTCGTAAAATAGCACCTTCGGGTGGCAGACCTTTAGGATAAATATTATCGCCAAGAAAAATAACCGCTGAATGCTGACCTTTATCGAAGTGCAAACGCATGGTCTCCAATACGGGATCAGACCCATGCCTGGCTACATTTCCTGTGTCACCAATCAAAAAAATCTCGTAAGTCTTCTTTTCCCTTCCTCCGGATTGCATAATTGATGGTTTAGTTTCAGATGTTACCAATTCAGCTTTTCCTTATTTAAAAAAGCTGAAATTCCTTTTTTGCAATCGGCAGATGAACGGGTTTCAACGTTCATTTTAACAGCTAAATTTAAACTGTCATCCAGAGATATATCCTGAACAGAGTTGATAAGCTCTTTACCAAGAACTACGGAATTTGCCGAAACTGATTGAATAAAGTTGCGGGCATAGGATTCTACAGCGTTTGCTATTTCTTCTTTCAGAGAAATAAAATTAATTAAGCCATAATCAGAGGCGGTTTGAGCATTAATGAGTTCTCCGCTAAGTAGTAACTCTTTTGCTCTTCCTTCACCCAGCCTTCTAAGCAGAAAACAAGTGACGAGTGCCGGAATGAAGCCAATCCTTACTTCAGTATAACCAAATTTAGCTTCAGGCACTGAGAATATCAGATCACAAACTGAAATTAATCCGCAGCCCCCGGCTATGGCATGGCCTTCAACCTGTGCGATAACTAATTTTGGAGATCGGTAGATTATTAAAAAGAGGTCCCTCAATAAACTGGTATCTTTAAAATTATCTTCCTCTGTATTGTTTTGTAAATGCTTAAGATAATCCAAATCAGCACCGGCACTGAATACCTCTCCATTGGCCTTAAGTACAATTACCTTAACATTTTCATCATGAATTGCAGTTTTGAAGGCATTTGTTAGCGCAGATACCAAATCAGGATTTAAAGCATTTCGCTTCTCAGGTCGGTTAATTGTAATACTTGCTATCCTTTCTGATGTATTATATTCCAGCAATTCCATTGTGATTTCCAGTATTAATAATCGGTCCTGATTGATCAAAATTAACCCAAATTACTTTAGGTTAATAATATAAGCAGGTGATTTCTTTAAAACATAAGCAGAAACATTCAATTTCGCAGCTTCTGAAAGCAAGGACCTAATTTTATAGTCAGAAATAGTAGGTTCGATCAGGATTTTCTTAAACTCTACAAAAACATTGATATCTGCTAACTTTTGAACCGGATTATGGCTCAAAACAAGGATATCAACCCTTAATCTCTTACCCGATTTCGGCAAACTGATTTTTCTGTCCCATCGAAGCACCCTAAACTTACCAAATTGCATAAAATTGGTATCAGACCAATATGAATCTTCTCTTATTGTAGAATCAATATTGAGCAATGTGATATCGGAACCTCCCCTGCTTTCCAATCCCGGCCTAATGGAATAGGAAAAAGTCCTGTCTGCATAGTCAAAATCTGCCAGAACAACACATTTGGCCCTTTGGGTATAAGCAATAGCAGATTTTTTTCGGATGCTGAAAAATATTAGTTCTTCTTTGCTAAAATTTAGAATCCGGTCCAGGGAAATACTCATTAATAGGATCAGACTTAAAGTCATTGCTGTAAAAACAAAAATTTTTAACTTGAATTCCAACCAAAACACCAGTGTTAGAATCAATATACAAAGCAGAGCAAGCTGAAGACCGTTGATCCATATTCCCGAAATACTTGAAAAGGGAAGATTCTCTATTCTGAATAAAATATCATTTGTCAGATTGATCAATCCGCTTAAAAATTTCCCCAGAGGTAACAGGATAACATCAAATGGAATTACAAGCAGTAAAATACCCGAATACATTATGATTGTCACCGGTAAAACAATAAGCAAATTGCTAATCAGAAAATAAAGTGGGAACTGATGGAAATGATATAAGCTAAGTGGAAAAGTGGCTAGCTGAGCAGCTATGGAAAGGGCACAATAACTCCAGATATAATCAGCAAACTTATTCTCGAAATAAAAGGAATGATATAATTTTGGATGAAAGTATACCAATCCACAAACAGCCAGATAGGAAAGCTGAAATCCTATATCGAAAAGATAATACGGATAATATAAAAGCAGCATAAATGCTGAGATTGCGATCAAATTATAGGAGTTCTGATTTTTATTCAGTGCTTTCCAAATGAGTACAAAACTGATAATTAATGCAGCCCTGCAAACAGGTGATGAAAACCCGCTTATCAGAGAATAAAACCAGATTGCTGTTATAATTAACAGAATCCGCACATAAATCAGTACTTTATTTTTATCCAGTTTACTGAGCAAAAAAGATAAAACCAGAAAAACTATACCCACATGCATTCCCGATACAGAAAGGACATGCATTGTTCCGGTCTTTGAATAAGCCTCCACGACATCCTTATTAAGGTCTGCCCGGTAGCCTAAAATTAAGGTAGATGCCAAAGCTGCGGCATCCTGATCAGGGAGATAATTATTATACTTATTAATCAGCTTCCTTCTTAAAGACAGAGCAAAAGAAATAATGGGATGGCCTGCCTTTACTTTTAAAACCTCAAACTGATCAGGGGAAACATACGATTGGAAGTAAATTTGCCGGTTTTCCATAAATGATTTATAATCAAACTCTCCCGGATTGTATGGAGGATCCAGAGCATGGTAAACGGCAGGAATAAGCAAAATATCTCCATAATCCGGCACATACTTTCTGCTGGAATCCGCTTCCATTGAGATCAATATTTTCCCACTGCTTTTTTTAAGAGTTTGCTTAATTACTACACCAATCACTTCCCCCTCAAAACGGAAATTACCATTGGCTACTTTAGGTTCATTCTGAATCCGGAGTAGTAAACGGTCAGCTTTTAAGTTGTTGAACCTAAACGGATCAAAGCGCTCTGACTTGTATACTGTAAGGCTAAAACAGAGAATATAAATGAAGGCATGAATGATCAAACCGAAAATCCAGGCCCGCCTGAACAGGGAAAAACGTTTATACCCCAAAAGCACGAACAGGAAAATGCATAGGATAAAAAGGCATAACTCAAATCCCCATTCGATCAGGAAATAATGTGCGAAAATTCTTCCGGAAATTATCCCGGGTATCATAGGAATCAACAATCGAACAAACGGCACCTCTCCCCTGTAAAACATAATCAGAACTTAAAACGCAGCTGCATTCTGATATCAGAACGTTTATTCCCGTTGATCAGGTCCCCTCCACTTCCTATAGTTTCCTGATTGGTGTAGCTGGATAAAGCATAACGCAACCAGAGATCAGTTCTGCGTGATATGGTATATCTGCAATTAATATAAAACCTAACCCCTTTCCCCTGATAAGCCGGTACAGAATATGAATACAAAACATCATTTTCATAAGAATAGATCCTTGTATTGAACCCTGAGGTTTCAAAAAATGCACAGCGGATATTACCTGAGATCTTTGAACCCATTGGGTCGTAAATAATATCCTGGAAGCTCAAAAACCCAAATTCCGGATCCAGATTACCCTTGCGATAACACACAATTACTGCACGGTTCCTGATAGTAAAATCATCACTGATTTTATAAGTTAATTCAACTCTTAAATCCTGCTTATCCACAATATCTAATCCTGTAGCGGAATCTGCAGTGTTCTCCTCCCTGATCTGTTGCCTGAATCTGCCAATAAGCTTTAGCAGCTTTCCGGGTGTGTAAGTGATTTGTCCAAAGAGTTCATAACCAGAAGATGGACCATCAACCCGAAATTTCAACCATGGGAACCTGAAAAAATCTGAATAAGTATAAAATTCCAATTGCCGGTTAAACTTGATTGCAAGGCCTGAATAAAACCCACGTTCATTAACAGCATTCGAAGCTTCAGCAAAACCCTGATTAAAAAAAGAATGGTAATTTTTTTCATAATTCCTGTAAAGCATAACCAAAGAAACCGGGGCTGCTATACTACTTAGAAAGCCATTTAAAACCGCAAAGCCAGAATTCAGACTATGAGCTGCCTCCCCAAAAAAATAGGAATTCCTAAATGTGTAACTATAATTCATGCTGATATTATCAAGTATAGCCCCCTTGAAATTGTATTTCTGATAAAGCGATTTTCCTTCTGAAAACGGAATACTGAACCGGGTACGATATGCGGTTATTCCTGCATTCAAATCCCCTGAATTATATTGAGCATTAGCACCATAAACGCGCTGTGAAAGCGCATTTTTGATAAGAATCTCGGTTCTGGTGCGGTGCAAACCACTTACTTGCATTGTACTGACCTCCAAACCAGATTCTGCCATTCCAGCATCAATTCTCCTTCCTGAATAAAATGGAGTAAATGAAATAGCTTTTAACCTGATTGTTCCAGCGATGCCGCGCATAAATAAGGATTCATTTACTGAGCTATATGGTCTTAATCCGACATCCTGCTTCGCAATTGTACTCAGGTTTGCTCCTTTACCAAATCCTGCTCCGGCCCACATGCTCAATCCCTGACCAAACTGTAATGCATAATCACCTGCTATTAGCTTTTTGATTATCCCATTCCCTCTGTATGAAATATTTGCTGAATAAAAATCAAAACCTCTTCCTCCCTTGCCAAATAACAAAGGCTCTCCGGCATCTTTCTCCATATTAAGTGATGCAAATAAAACATTCGAATAATTATACCGGTATCGGGTAAATATCCGCATCGCTGAACCTAAATATGATCCATCGTCAATCAAACTGGATGATGAAAAACCAGATTGCTTCTCTAAAACCTGTCCGATTCTAAACATGAGCTCATGTTCAGCCTTCCTAAGCAGCTTCTTAAAAGAAGTAAATTCCAATTCACCGGGTGGCAATACAACAATAAAATTCATTAGCCATCGAATTGTCTGAATATCTAAAGCGTGAACACTTTGTAATTCGAGAATATCCAGGTAAAGACCATTTTCTTCTCTATGATTGATTATTGACTTGATCTGAACCGGAGAAATAAAGAATAGCTCCTGCAACTGCTCTTTACTTGCAAGATTAATATTGAGAGGTGATCTTTTGTAATGATTCAAACGCTCTGCGATTTCTGAATAATCATGATCTTCAGAAAGTTGAGGAGCTATTGATTCCAGTATTTGTTCAATCAAAACATCATTCTCAACCTGCGAGTAAGTAGTTCTGCTGAGGATTAAGAAAAGCAGAATCAGCAAATAAATTGTTCTATGGTCAGAATTCATAATTGAATGACAAATTCGGAGAATACCCAAGTCTGGGATGTGAGGATATGGCTGCATCGATAGAAAATCTTCTGTATTTTAATCCAAAGCCGCCGGTTTGTTTAAATGGGTTTGCAATTAGCCCTCCACGCAAATAAAACCGCTTGATAATTTGATATTCAATTCCCATACTGATATTCATCCCGAAATCAAGCATCTTATTCAGGTCGCTTATTAATAATACCTTATCGCTAACCAGAAAAGCAATTCCCACAGAAATTCCTGAGTGGATATTTGGACCTGAAAGTTCATTAATCCTGCTACCTCCAGGATTGTATAGATAGCTTCCTAAACGTATCCTTTCGTTCAGACTATATTGAATACCCGCATCCACACTAATTGCATTTCCGCTTCCATAAACAGGTATACTGACCTGTTGATATTTAATTGCCAGTGAAATCGAAAGGGCAGCAGAAAAACTCCTGGAAAGGGCTAGCCCTGCAGTTTGTTCAAGATATTCAGGGATCCCATAGCGTTGAAAGCTAAGTCCGAGTACATGATTCTTAATGGGTAATCCAAAAACTGCGCTTTGAGTACTTAGCTGAGGGTCTAAAAAATGCTGTTCATAACCCAATGCAAATATTGCATGTTCAATACTTGCAGCACCAGCACTATTTTGCTGTAATGACCATACATCCTGTAATGCCGTACCAGCAGAACCCATTGCTTTAGACCTGGATCCCGGGTTGTTTTGAGCATGTAAAGAATGTTGGAACAAAATACAGATAAGGCAGATGTATTTCAT
>CAYJAM010000030.1:0-12800 GCA_964367725.1 uncultured Sphingobacterium sp.
TCGCGTTCATATACTGTCACATTATGGCCAGCCTTGTTAAGTTGGGCAGCAGCGGCCAATCCTGCCGGACCTGAGCCAATAACTGCAACATTCTTACCTGTACGTAAAATTGGTGTACTGGGCTTAACATATCCCTTTGAATAGGCGATCTCGATAATATGTCTTTCAATCTCTTCAATAGCAACCGGGGGTTTATTTATACCCAAAACGCAGGCTGCTTCACAGGGTGCGGGACAAATACGTCCCGTAAACTCCGGAAAATTATTGGTAGAGTTAAGAATCAGATAAGCTTCTTCCCATTTACCCTGATAAACCGCATCATTAAATTCAGGAATAACATTTCCCAGAGGGCAGCCTGAATGACAAAACGGAACTCCGCAATTCATACATCTGGCCGCCTGTTCATTTAACTTCTCAGCCGGATATTCCTGAACAAATTCCTTATAATTTTCTACCCGTTCTGCAGGAGCAATTTTCTTAGGAAGCTCCCTGTCGTACTCTTTAAATCCTGTTACTTTTCCCATTATCCCGCTGATTGCTGTAATTCTTTTTGTAATAAAACCTTTTTGTACTCCTTTGGAAATACTTTAATGAATGATGAAGATTGCTGCGCCCAGTCATCAAGAATGTATTTTGCTACCTGACTTTGAGTAAGCTGAACATGCTTATTCAGCAGGTTTAGAATTTCTTCTTCATCCTTTGGTGATAATGGATCAAGATCAACCATCTCTGTATTGCAATTATCTACAAAGGAGTTATCTGTATCATAAACCCATGCTATACCACCACTCATACCGGCAGCGAAATTCCGGCCTGTTTTGCCTAAGATTAATGCTCTTCCTCCGGTCATGTATTCACAGCCATGATCCCCCACACCCTCTACGACAGCAATGGCTCCGGAATTTCTTACGGCAAATCGCTCACCGGCCTGACCTCTTACAAACAGATCGCCTGATGTTGCACCGTAAAGTGCTACGTTACCAATAATGATATTCTCCTGCGACAGAACTTTACTTTTCTTTGAAGGGTATATGACCAATTGAGCTCCGGAAAGTCCTTTTCCAACATAATCATTCGCTTCACCACAAAGTTCAAAGGAAATCCCCTTGGTACAGAAAGCACCGAAACTTTGTCCCGCAGAACCTGTAAATGTGTAATTTATTGTATTCTGTGGAAGTCCGGCAGAATGGTATTTCTTTGTGATCTCATTCGAGAGAATTGTACCCGTGGTCCGGTCTGTATTTTTGATATTAAAAGATGCGAAAACCGGTTCCTTTGATTCAATGGCTTTTACCGCCTTTTTAACCAATTCCCAGTCGAGAACATTATCAAGGTTATGATCCTGTTTTTCACTGTTGTAAAGGGTCATACCTGATGGATTATCCATAGGATATAAAATACCTGAAAGATCAATATTTTTCACTTTCCAATGATCCACATCATCACGCATTTTAAGGAACTGAACCCTGCCTACCATATCATTTATGGTTCTGAATCCCAGTTCTGCCATGATTTCACGTAATTCCTCTGCAATAAATCTGAACAAGTTCACAATATGCTCAGGCTTACCTGAGAACAACTTTCTAAGTTCAGGATCCTGGGTTGCAACACCTACCGGACAAGTATTCAAATGACATTTACGCATCATGATACAACCACCCGCAACCAATGCAGCAGTCGCAACACCCCATTCCTCAGCTCCCAAAAGTGTAGCTATTGCAATGTCTTTACCTGTTTTTAACTGACCATCAGTTTGAAGTACTACTCTGCTTCTCAATTTATTTTTAACCAGAGTTTGCTGGGCCTCAGCCAATCCGAGTTCCCAAGGTAATCCGGCATGTTTTATTGAAGTAAGTGGTGATGCTCCGGTTCCACCATCATGTCCCGCAATCAGGATCACATCAGCATGGGCTTTCGCTACACCAGCCGCAATGGTACCTACGCCTGCCTTTGAAACCAGTTTAACACTGATACGGGCAGCCCTGTTTGCATTCTTCAGATCGAAAATCAGCTGTGCCAAATCCTCGATCGAATAAATATCATGATGAGGTGGAGGCGATATCAAACCTACCCCCGGTGTAGCATGACGTACTTTAGCAATCCATTCGTCAACTTTATCCCCAGGCAATTGCCCGCCTTCACCCGGCTTGGCACCCTGTGCCATTTTGATCTGTAATTCATCCGCATTGGTCAGGTAATTGGCTGTAACACCAAACCTTCCGGAGGCAATCTGTTTTATCGCAGAGCGCATGGAACCACCATCGGCCAAAGGCTCATATCTTAATTCATCTTCCCCCCCTTCACCGGTATTACTTTTAGCACCAATCCTGTTCATCGCAATGGCAAGTGTGCTGTGTGCTTCATGAGAAATCGACCCAAATGACATTGCACCCGTTGCAAAACGCTTCAGAATGACTTCTACTGGCTCTACCTCACTCAAAGGCACCGGCTGGCGGTGATGAGCAAAATCAAGCAAGCCACGGATAGTATACAAGGTGTCAGTCTGTTTATTAATATGGGATGCATATTTTTTATAAACATCATAATTATTGGTTCGGGTAGCATGCTGCAGCAAGTGAACCGTCTCCGGATTGAACAGATGGGCCTCACCCTTTCTCTTCCACTGGTAGACTCCGCCTTCCGGTAATAATTTATTTTCAATTCCCCGGCGCTTAAAGCCTAAGAAATGTTTGCGCAAGGCTTCCTCAGCGATATCATCCAATCCCATTCCTCCGATCCGGGATACCGAACCGGTGAAGTAATTGTCGATCACATCCTTATTTAAACCTACTATCTCAAAGATCTGGGCACCATGATAAGATTGTAAGGTTGATATTCCCATTTTAGAGAATATCTTCAGCAATCCATCGTTTACAGATTTGATATAATTTTTGTATAAATACTTAATATCCAATGAAGTATCTATTCTTTCATCAGTTTTTAGTTTATGTATTGTCGCAAGCGCCAGGTATGGATTAACCGCTGTAGCACCAAATGCGATCAGACATGCAAAATGATGAACTTCCCAAACATCCCCCGCTTCAAGCATGATTCCCACAGCACCTCGAAGACCTTTCTTAATCAGGTGATGATGCACAGCAGATACTGCAAGCAAAGATGGAATTGGAGCATGTTCAGAATCAATTGCCCGGTCTGACAGGATCAGGACCTCAAATCCATCATGAACAGCATCTTCTGCATACCTGCAAAGGCGCTCAAGTCCGCGCTGTAATGAACCCTGCTGACCATCAGCTTTGAAATAAGTTTGAAGTGTCTTTGCCTGAAAAGATCCGGTATCGATACTTCTTATCTTCTCCAGTTCAGTATTACTCAATACCGGATGAGGTAATGCCACACAATGGCAATGCATTTCATCCTCATCAAGGATATTGCCATTATTTCCCATGAATCCGGCCAGACTCATCACCAGGCGCTCCCGGATCGGATCGATAGGCGGATTGGTAACCTGGGCAAACAACTGTTTAAAATAATTAGCCAGGTGTTGCGGGCGATCAGAAAATACCGCTAATGGTGTATCTGTACCCATTGATCCTACCGCCTCTTTACCAGTTAAGGCCATTGGCTTGATCAGGGTATCTATATCTTCACGTGAATAACCAAATACCTGCTGGTACTTGAATGTCGATTCATTTGAAAGCTGGGTAAAGGCTACCCTTGGCTCTGCAAGGTCTTCAAGCTTGATCTTGTAGTTTTCTAACCAGGTACCATATGGCTGTTGGGTAGTTATAGCCTTTTTGATCTCATCGTCTTCAATGATGGTCCCTTTTATGGTATCAACCACCAGCATTTTTCCGGGCTGTAATCGCCCTTTCTTAATCACTTTTGATTCATCAACTGGTAAAACTCCGGCTTCTGATGCCACAATGATCTGATTGTCGTCTGTAATCACAAAACGCTGCGGACGAAGGCCATTTCTATCGAGAGTGGCTCCGATCATATGGCCATCGGTAAAGGCAATAGCTGCCGGTCCGTCCCACGGCTCAATTAGTGTAGCATGATATTCGTAGAAAGCTTTTGTTGCAGGGTCCATCTGCTCATTCCCATCCCATGCTTCAGGGATCAGCATCATCATTACATGAGGCAAAGAACGACCACAATGAAATAAGAGCTCAACAACATTATCAAGACATGCCGAATCAGATTGATTATTATCAATTACCGGAAGCAACATATCCATTTCATCCTTACTGAAAAAAGGAGATGCAAATGAGCGGATACCCGAATAAAACCAGTTTAAGTTTCCTTTTAAAGTATTGATCTCTCCATTATGCGCAATAAACCTGAAAGGCTGTGCAAGGCGCCAGGATGGGAATGTATTGGTTGAAAATCGTGAATGGATCATCCCAAATGCAGAACTCAGCAAGCTATTGTTCAGATCAGGGAAATAAATCCTAACCTGGCTGCTCGTAAACTCACCCTTATACATGATGACATTCTGAGACAGCGATACAACGTAGAACTGCTGCTCTGCTCCTGTCACAGTTTCTCTGACAAGTTTGGTGGCATAATTCTTTAAAACATATAGTTTTCTTTCAAAATCCTCAGGTGTATGCAATGATGCCGGTTTAGCAATGAATACCTGTTCAATATCCGGCTCTGAAGAGAATGCGGCTTCCCCGATTATTCCGCTGTTGATCGGTACTTTCCGGTAACCCAATATTTTAAGACCAAGCTTATCTGCTGCTTTCCCGATCGCTCTGCGGCAATCTTCCTTTATTGTGGCTTTCTTTGGAAAGAAAAGCATCCCTACACCATAACTACCGGCCTTTTCAAGACTGATATTTAGTTTCAGAGCTTCCTGTTTAAAAAATTCATGTGGGATTTGGATTAAGATCCCTGCACCATCACCCGAATCCGGATCACAACCGCAAGCACCGCGGTGTTCCATGTTTTCTAAAATAGTAAGGGCATCACTAACAATCTTGTGAGATTTTTTTCCCTTAATATTCGCAATAAAACCAACTCCACAGGCATCGTGCTCCATAGAAGGATCATATAAACCCTGTGTTTGGTTGTCAGTATTTGTCATCTATTGAATTAAATTTATTAAGCCGCCTAAATTAATTAAAATACGCCATTTTTACTTGATTTACAACAATTTTTATGATTAAATCAAAAAATCCTATTATCTTAAATCTAAATTGCAATATTAATAAATATACTGCTATTATGTTAACAATTTCGCATTTCATAATTCTATTATCGTCCTATAGCCTGAATTTGCATTTTTTTTCTACTTTTGTGCCGGGCAAGTCTTTTACGACCAGCTCCCTTTGAACTCCCCCAGGGTGGGAACGCAGCAAGGGTAGAAGGTTGTAGCGGTGCGATAAAAGGTGCTTGCCCATTTTTTTTTCCTAAATTGAGATAATTAGCAAATGAGCTAATTAGCAAATTGCTTCCACCCATGAGCAGGCTTAAAGCTGATGAAAACCCAATCGTTTTAAAAACATTTGCTTTTGCTGTCAGTGCTGCAAAATATTGTCAGACTCTTCAAACAAATAAAAATTTTCCACTGGCAAATCAGCTTTTCAAAAGTTCTACCTCAATAGGTGCAAACGTCAGGGAAGCTCAAAATGCTGAAAGTAAAGCTGATTTTATCCATAAATTTAAAATCGCCGTCAAGGAAGTAGACGAAACCGAGTATTGGCTTGCGTTATGTAAAGAATTATATGACCATGAGGAACTTACCAACTTGAACGAACAATTAACTGAAATACAAAAAATCATAAATAAAATAATTTCCACAAGCAAGAAAGCATAATTTGCTAATTTGCTAATTCACTAATTTGCTAATTAAATTGACATGAAATTCTTCATCGACACCGCAAATCTCGCCCAGATCAAAGAAGCACAGGCATTGGGAATATTAGACGGAGTAACCACAAACCCAAGCCTGATGGCCAAAGAAGGCATCACAGGCGATCAAAATGTAATTAACCACTATAAAGCTATCTGCGCACTGGTTGATGGAGATGTCAGCGCTGAGGTGATAGCTACTGATTTTGAAAATATGGTGAAAGAAGGCGAAATTCTTGCCGCACTTGATCCAAAGATCGTGGTTAAAGTGCCGATGATCGCTGAAGGTATCAAAGCAATTAAATACTTCAGTTCAAAAGGTATCAAAACAAATTGCACACTGGTATTTTCATCCGGACAGGCACTTCTGGCAGCAAAAGTTGGTGCAACCTACGTCTCTCCTTTCATTGGTCGTCTGGATGATGTTTCTACCGATGGATTAACCCTGATCGAAGATATCAGATTGATCTATGATAACTATGGCTTTGAAACTCAGATCCTGGCCGCTTCAGTCCGTCATCCGATGCATATTATCAATTGCGCTAAAATTGGTGCTGATGTAATCACCGGACCACTGGCAGCGATGATTGCATTGTCAAAACATCCTTTAACTGATAGCGGACTAGCAACATTTCTTGCTGATCATGCGAAAGCGGCAGGGAAGTAAGCGGAAAGCCCAAAGCTGAAAGCTGAAAGCTAAAAGTCTAAAGCTAAAAGGGAAAAGCATAGAGGATAGAACTCTATGCTTTTTGTAATTTCAGACTTCTGGTTTTTAAATTATTGAATGCACAACAAATATGGGATTGGACAATAAATACGATATTCTGATCATTGGTGGGGGGCCTATCGGACTTGCCTGTGGAATTGAAGCAAAAAAAGCCGGGCTATCCTACATCATACTCGAAAAGGGTTGCCTGGTTAATTCGCTCTATAACTACCCGGCGAATATGACCTTCTTTTCCACTTCCGACAAACTGGAAATCGGCAATGTACCCTTTGTCAGTAATAACATAAAGCCAACCCGATCTGAGGCCCTGGAATATTACAGACGGGTTGCTGAGCATTTCCAACTGAATTTGCGATTATTTGAAGAGGTGAAATCTGTAAGAAAAGAAGGTAGTATTTATCATATTGAAAGCAGTAAATCCCAATATGAAGCTGCTAATATCATTATCTCCACTGGATTTTATGATATTCCCAATCTGCTGAATATCCCCGGAGAAGATCTTCCGAAAGTAAAACACTATTATAAAGATCCTCATTTTTATGCAAAACAGCATGTACTTGTGGTTGGGGCCAACAATTCCTCGGTAGACGCAGCACTTGAAACCTATCGTAAAGGTGCTCAGGTAAGCATGGTGATCCGCGAGTCGGAAATCGGAGAACGGGTAAAATACTGGGTCAGACCTGATATCGTAAACCGGATAAAGGAGGGTAGTATTAAAGCCTATTTTAATTCAAACTTAGCAGAGGTCAGGGAAAACGAAGTTGATATAATCGGTCCGGATGGAAAAATCACTCTCCGGAATGACTTTGTATTGGCCATGACAGGTTATCAGCCTGATCTGAGTTTTCTAAAGAAATTAGGAATCAATATCTCTGATGACGAAAAACAGGTCCCGGAGCACAATCCCGAAACAATGGAAACCAATATGAAAAGCATTTACCTGGCCGGAGTGATCTGTGGGGGTATGGATACGCATAGTTGGTTCATTGAAAACTCGAGGGTTCATGCGGAGAAAATAATTCAAAGTATAGTTGAGAGTTGAGAATTGAGAATTGAGAATTGTATATGAATTTGCTCACTCTCAACTCTCAATTCTCCATTCTCAACTGCCGATTGGTGAGATTTTAGGAAAATCCTTCTAATTAAGCAATCATATTCAAAATCTCCCCAATCGGCTGATCACTATCAATCAATATCCCCTTCACTCCAGCTGCTTCTCCGGCAATCACATCCCGTTCCCGGTCGCCGATAAAATAAGACAAACCTGCATCAATACCAAAGCGGGCAATTGCTTTTTCGAGCATTATCGAACCGGGTTTGCGGC
The DNA here is from genome assembly GCA_964367725.1 of uncultured Sphingobacterium sp. Taxonomy (GTDB): domain Bacteria; phylum Bacteroidota; class Bacteroidia; order Sphingobacteriales; family Sphingobacteriaceae; genus Daejeonella. The sequence goes on from CAYJAM010000030.1 coordinate 7,869, forward strand.
AGAGGCAATTCCCGTTATATTCGGGATGATGCCTGCAATAATAAATATCTGATAAATGAATCCCCTGATCAGCATAAGATTTTCTGAGATGATCATGCATAAGACTCAGCGTTTCTTCCGAATACCAGCCCTTAGCCAATCCCCCCTGATTGGTAATAACGATCAATAAATATCCCCGTGATTGTAATTCTTTTAATGCCGGAAAATTATGTTCCAGCACTTTAAAGTCCTCGAATTTGCATACATAATCCCCCAGTTCTTTATTTAAAACCCCATCACGGTCTAAAAAAACAGCTTTTTTCATTTTATTTCCTATAATTCATAATTGACCCTTAAACTTAAATTCTTATAGAGATTGATTTAAATTCAAATTGTCCTTCAATATTTCAAATATCGCTAAAAGAAGTATCTTTAATTTACAAAACCAATTAAAATACTATGTCGGACACTACAGAAAAGAAAGAGTTTAAGCCCTATATCAGTGCTGGTAGTCAGGTAGCTGAATTTACAGTAAAATCAGTGTTACTGGGGGCAATTTTCGGGATAATCTTTGGCGCAGCAACAGTTTATCTTGCATTAAAAGCCGGATTAACCGTTTCGGCATCAATTCCAATCGCCGTACTGGCCATTTCTATTGGCCGAAAATTCTTCAAAACAACGATACTTGAAAATAACATCATCCAGACAACAGGCTCTGCCGGAGAATCGATTGCTGCCGGTGTTGTTTTCACGCTTCCCGGTTTTCTCTTTCTGTCTGCAGGAAGTAACAGTGAATCCTTTTTCTCTTACTGGCCAATTTTCTTCCTTGCCGCTTTAGGTGGAATACTGGGCACGCTGATGATGATTCCACTCAGGCGATCGCTGATTGTTGAAGAACATCAAAGTCTGCCCTATCCGGAAGGAACTGCCTGTGCATCCGTATTGATTGCAGGTGAAAAAGGAGGCGACTTTGCTAAAACAGCTTATTACGGACTTGCTTTTGCATTTGCCTATGCCATTCTGCAGAAGATATTTCATTTGATTGCAGAGGCTCCTACCTGGGCAACGAGCCAGGCAAACAAATTCTTTCCTTCAGCAACGGTCAATGGTGAAATCACTCCAGAATATATGGGTGTGGGCTATATAATTGGTCCAAAGATTGCCGGAGTTCTGGTAGCAGGCGGGGTACTTGCCTGGCTGGGACTTATCCCTTTACTGGCAACACTGGTACCAGCAGAAACCATTGCTTATCAATTAGTTAAGCTCGGTTACCTCAAAGATGTATACAGTCCCGGAGGACCAGGCGGATGGGATCCTTTAAACATGGTCTTCGCCAATACTGCTACTGCAATCTACCAGGCCTATGTCAAGCAGATCGGGGCAGGCGCTGTCGCCGCCGGCGGATTTATTACCCTGCTTAAAACCATTCCTACGATTGTTTCTTCTTTCAAATCAAGTCTGGCATCGATGAATAAATCGAATACAGAAAAGCAAACCATAAAACGTACCGATGATGACCTTTCATTTAAGATCGTAATTTTTGGAAGCCTTGGACTTATTTTACTGATGGCTTTATTACCACAAATACCTGGTGATTCTGTTCTAAACAAATTACTAATTGGTGTTCTGGTAATCATCTTCGGATTCTTCTTTGTGACCGTATCCAGCAGGATCGTAGGATTGATCGGTACCTCCTCCAATCCGGTATCCGGAATGACCATCGCCACATTAATGGGAACCTGTCTGATTTTCATCAGTATTGGCTGGACCGGCCATTTATACGAGCCAATGGCATTGGTTGTAGGAAGCATGATCTGTATTGCTGCAGCCAACGCCGGAGCAACATCACAGGATCTTAAAACCGGATATATTGTTGGGGCAACCCCAAGATATCAGCAATTAGCTTTGTTTGTTGGTGCAATTGTTTCTGCCGTTGTAATCGGTCTGACACTTTCTGTACTGGACAGGCCGACAGCTGAAATGACTGCTCAGGGAATAACCCATGCAATTGGGACAGAAACCTATCCTGCACCGCAGGGAACCCTGATGGCTACTCTGATCAAAGGATTGCTCTCATTTAACCTCGACTGGCAATTTGTACTTGTTGGGGTCTTCCTGGCCATCACAATCGAATTATGCGGGGTAAAATCTCTTTCTTTTGCTGTAGGAGCTTATTTACCGCTCTCCACTACTCTGCCGATCTTTGCCGGAGGAGCCATCAAAGGTTTGGTTGAAATGAGATCAAAGAAAAATGGCAATAAATCAGAAGATGAAGAACTGGGCAAAGGAAACCTGTTTGCTACCGGCCTGGTTGCAGGTGGTGCATTGATGGGCGTGATCTATGCTTTCTTAATGGCATTTGAATCAACCGGAGGTCCGGTAGGAAGCTTAAACATGGAAGAGCACCTGAGCGGCATGCTTGGCTCCGGAGGATATCAGATCTTAGGATTTATGTTCTTCCTGTTCATGGGCTGGACCTTATACCGTATCGCAATTAGTAAAGACAAATAATTATTTCAACTAAAAGACAAAGGCTCGGGGAGAAATTCTAGAGCCTTTTCTTTTGTTAATTAACTAATTTGCTAATTCTCTCATTTGCTCATTAGCTCATTTGCAAATTCTCACATTGAACTTCAGGGAATATGGCTTACTCCACCCGAAACAATGAGTTTCATTGCTTCACTGCCACTCATTTTAAGCGGTTTGACACGATCAGCATGTACAATGCATAATTGTCCTGCGAAGGAATATGATAAGGGAAAATATACCGCAACCTCACCCGGGTAGCCAATTTTGGAGAGGTCTTTTTGAGTCAGAAAGCCAATTTTTTTTAATCCTGTTTCGTTAACTTCTACAACCACAGGCTCGTTGAATTTCTTATCATCACCTACAAAGGCTTCAGTCAGATCCTTGAAAGAAGTATAAATCACATTGAATACTGGCAACCTTTTGAACCAGGAGCCAAACCACTTTTTGATCGGGTCAGTTACAAAGTTTGTCACAACGATTCCAACCACAATCAGAATCACCACAACGCTAAGAATACCTAATCCCGGAATATAGATTGGCTTTCCGGTCTGATCTACCCAGATTACATCACTTAAATTAAGTGCTGAATCCAATTTGGAAACCGCCCAGTAAATAAAGAATAAAGCCGCGGCAATTGGCAGAATCACCAGGGCGCCTCTTACCAGGTAATTAAATAAAGCTCTGACTATTCTATTCATAATAATAAATTCGTTTCACCCGCTGGGAAATCCCCGTAAGTACTTCATAGGGTATTGTATCAAGCTGTCTGGCAATATCTTCCACCCGGATCTGATCATTGAACACGATCACTTCATCCCCTTCGGCAGCCTCAATTCCGCTAATATCCAGCATACACATATCCATACAAATTTTACCGATAGTGGGAACTTCCTTACCTCTGACGATCATTTTACCCTTCCCATTGCCCAATCCCCTTCGGTAACCATCGGCATAACCGATCTTAACAGTTGCAATTTTGCCTCCTTCAGGCAGCTTCCCTTCTCTGCCGTATCCTATTGTATCACCGGCAGGAATATACTTAATCTGTGAAATACTTGTTTTCAGCGAAGTTACGGTTTGTAAGGGAGATTTTGAATCATAAGCCGAATCTATTCCGTAAAGACCAATACCCAGGCGAACCATATCAAAACGGGAATCCGGCCAGCGGCTTATCCCTGAAGTATTGGCTATATGCCGCATGAATGAATAATTAAGGCTATTGCTGATCCGTTCAGAAAGCCTGAAAAAAAGATCGATCTGGTATCTGGTAAATTCATCATGCTCAGGATCTTCACTTGCCACAAGATGAGAAAACACACTTTGGATGCGTACTCCCTTGGTATTGACAAGAATTTCAAGCAGATCATCGAATTCCGTCTCCATAAAACCAAGCCGGTGCATACCTGTATCCAGTTTGAGGTGGATTGGATAATTCTCCAGATTCTTGCGGTTCAACACTTCTATTAACTGATTTAAAACCCTTACACTGAAGATCTCTGGCTCCAGTTTGTGCTGGATAATTGTTTCGAAAGCCATTGCATCCGGACTCATGACCATGATAGGCAAGCTACATCCGGCATTTCGTAATGCAACCCCTTCATCAGCATAAGCAACGGCCAGATAATCTACTTTATTGAATTCCAGGAGATTGGCTATTTCAAAACTGCCACTACCATAGGAAAATGCCTTCACCATGGCCATTATTTTTGTCCCTGCCCCTAATTCCTGCTTATAATGATTCAGATTATACTCCAATGCATTCAGGTTGATCTCAAGAACGGTTTCGTGTACCTTCTGCGTTAAAAGCTGAGAGATGCTCTCAAATTCGAAAGACCTTGCCCCTTTTAAAAGTATAGTTTCATTATGAAACTTTATTGAACTGAAATGTTCCAGGAAATCCGCTGTACTGGCGAAGCATTCCGTTTCAAATGGAAAATCAACCGCATACTTGCTGATGTGCTCACCCACTGCTATTAATCTGTCGACTGATTTATTCTCCAGCAGATTCTTCACCTGTTCATAAACCGCTTCGGAATCAATTCCAGGTATATCAGAAAGTATCAATGTGCGCCGCTGATGCTGATTTTGCTGTTTTAAAAAATCAAGGGCTATAGCCAGTGAGGAAAGGTCGAGACTGTAGGAATCGTCGATTACAGAACAGTTATTAATGCCATTCTTAAGCTCTAGCCGCATTCCTACCGGAATCAGCTTTTCAAGCCTCTTATCAGCCTCTTCAGGCTCATAACCCAAAGCCAGCAAACTTGCCCAGCAAATGATCGCATTTTCGATGGAAGCCTGATCCGTGAATGGGATCATTGCCTGCACATCCTTTCCGTTGAAACGCGCCCTCAGAAACTGGAACCTTTCTTCAAGCACCTCATCATCAAAAACCTCTAAATTTGCCTCTCCACGATAGTTCCAGGT
>CAYJAM010000031.1:0-12719 GCA_964367725.1 uncultured Sphingobacterium sp.
TAAGCAAGCTATTTCTGATTGCTTGATACAAATGTAAGTAAACTTCTTATTCCTTACAAATATTTTAATGTTTTATTTTAATTTTTATCATAATGACATTGAATTTATTATATAGTTGCCATATTTATAATTGTTTATGTTTTTTTAAACTCAAAATTTAAAACCTGTTAATTCAGAACTGTAAGTGATTTGAAGCAAAACAGGATGGACTTAAATAAAATAAGCTCCTGATGGGCAGGAGCTTATTTAAACTAACCAATTATAAACCTGTTGAATAAGGTTTGCTGTAAGGGAAGGAGTCGAACCTTCACGAAGCAGTTATTTCCCAGTTAAGGTATTTCCCAGATCTTCGCCACCGAGACGAGGAGGTGTGTCTGCCAAATTTCACCACCCTACAGTGTATAAACAATCCATACTCGATTGCTTATTACGAATGTATAACAAGTCCCCATTTATTGCAAATGTTTTAATAAACTATTTCTATTTTTACTTAAATAATAATTATATTGCGTAATTATTAATAATCCTACAATTAAAAATGGAAAACAGAAGCCAAAATTTCGAACTTGACAATCTGGACACACAGATACTCTGTATATTAATGGAAGATGCAACAATTCCATATACTGAAATTGCGAAGAAATTGATCGTTTCGGGAGGCACTATACATGTAAGGATGAAAAAAATGCATGATATGGGGGTTATAAAAGGCTCTCATCTCATCATTGATCCACAAAAGATTGGATACGATATATGTGCATTTTTAGGTATCTACCTCGAAAAGGGTTCCCAGTATAAGGATGCTGTTGAAAACCTCAAAAAAATCAAAGAAGTGGTAGAGCTACATTATACTACCGGTTCTTACAGTATGTTCGCCAAAATAATCTGCAGGGATACCAATCATTTAAGACAGGTCCTTAATGAGGATATACAGGGAGTAAAAGGGATACAGCGGACTGAAACTCTAATCTCACTGGAAGAAAGTATTAAACGTCAGATCACACTTTAATATTCCTGAAAAATAAAAGAGCCCTCCCGGAATTATTCACGAGAGGGCACTTTTGTAAATTTTATCAGCTCCTAAGCTTCCTTATAAAGCACACTTTTTACTGCAGCAACAACACGTTCTGCATTTGGAAGCGCTTCTTTGATCAATGTTGGAGCATAAGGAAGTGGAACATCAGCACATGCAACTCTCAGAACCGGAGCATCCAGATAATCAAATGCATCTTTCTGAACTTTGAATGCAACTTCAGTAGCGATTGACCCTAGAGGCCAGGCTTCTTCCACAAAAACCATACGATTGGTTTTCTTTACCGAATTAATGACAGTTTCGTAATCAATTGGGCGAATTGTACGCAAATCGATCACTTCAGCATTAATTCCTTCTTTTGTTAATTCTTCAATTGCCGGCATAACCACCCTTGAAAGCATCTTTCCGTATGTTACGATGGTTACATCCGTTCCTTCTTTTACTATATTAGCTTTACCAATCGGCAGGTAGTATTCTTCTTCTGGAACCTCACCCTTATCACCATACATCACTTCAGATTCCATAAAGATTACAGGATCCGGATCCAGAATGGCTTGTTTTAATAAACCTTTTGCATCATAAGGTGTAGATGGAACGACAACTTTTAGTCCCGGGCAGTTTGCATACCAGCTATCAAAGTTCTGAGAATGCTGAGCACCCAGCTGACCTGCATTTCCTGTTGGACCACGGAATACTATCGGACATGAAAACTGACCGCCACTCATGCTAAGCACTTTTGCTGCGGCATTGATTACCTGGTCGATTGCAACAAGGGAGAAATTAAAGGTCATGAACTCGACAATAGGACTCAATCCGTTCATTGCCGCACCAATACTGATTCCGGTAAAACCTAATTCAGCAATCGGGGTATCAATAACTCGTTTAGGTCCGAATTCGTCAAGCATTCCCTGACTAACTTTGTATGCTCCGTTATATTCAGCAACTTCTTCACCCATTAAAAAAATCTTATCGTTCTTACGCATTTCTTCATTTAATGCTTCACGAAGTGCTTCTCTATATTGTATTTCTCTCATGTATAAAATGAATTTTGGGAACGCAAATATAAGGCTATCAATTATTAATTACGAATTATTAATTACGAATTACGAATTGCAGATACCGTTAAATAGAAGCCATTGGTTATTAATTACGAATTAATAATTACGAATTAAGAATTACAGATACCGTTAAATAGATGAAAAGTGATTTTTAAATATGAATCACGAGATTTCGGCAATGAATGAATTTTAGAATGAAAACTGAAAATTTAATACAAACAAAAACTTTTGCATTTGCAATTCGAATTGTGAATACAAGTAAATATTTGAAACATGAGCAAAATGAATTTATTCTTTCAAAACAGATGCTTAGAAGCGGGACTTCTATAGGAGCAAATGTTGAGGAAGGTATAGGAGCCCAATCAAAAGCTGATTTCATTTCAAAGTTTTCTATAGCATATAAAGAAGCCAGAGAAACATCCTACTGGCTACGCTTGCTGTGTGCTACAAACTATTTGTCAAAAGAAATGAGTGATAGTTTAATTTATGATGCAGAAGAAATATGCCGGATAATTGGAAAAATTCAAATAAGCTCTAAAAGAAACTGATATCCGCAATTCGTAATTCGTAATTCAAAATTCGTAATTCAAATTCGTAATTCAAATCCCCTACCTCTGACAAATACCCTTAAACGAGCAGTACTTGCAATTATCAGCGTTCAAAGTTTGCCTGAAAGGTACTGAGCTATCGAATAACTCATTTAATTTTTCCTTTAGTTTGAGAGCAAACTGGTCTTTTAGTTCAGCCAAATTCTCATCTGTCAGAATTAGACCATCTCTTCTTTTCTCAGAAAACAGAGTTCCCTTTGTAAAATCCTTTACCGTATAAAGATGCGGCTCAACCTGGCTTACATTTCTGGCTTTCTCATAAACCAAAGTATAAAATAGTGTTTGAAGCAATGCCTTATTCTGATCTTTTCCTTCTTCAGCAAACAGGCCCTCAAAATCAGCATACTTTAACTGATCCTTACCGGTTTTATAATCTACGATCCGGGTTTTATTTTGATGAATGTCTACCCTGTCGATGATACCCATTAACCTGACCTGCTCTTCCCTGCCCTCTACTTCAATAGTAAACAGGGGAGTATAGGCATCTCTGTCTTCAAGCTCCTTAATTACAAATGGAGCAATTTGCTCATCATGCCGCAATACTTTCAAGGCATACTGCTCAATTACCTTAACGATAATCTGCTGCAATGCACTTTCAAATAATTCATAATCCGGATTAAGTTTCAGCTCCTGAATCATAGCGGCTTTAGACATAGCCGGCAATAATTTTACTCGCTGCCTGATGTAATCAGCGGTCACTTCTTTCCCAAGCGAATCACGGTAAAAATTTTCCATCACCGAATGAAGCATGGTTCCCACGGTATGCGGGCCAATCTCATCCGGCAAATCCTTTGGTTCTGCCAGACCTGCTATTTTACCAAAGAAAAACTTCAGCGAGCAGCTAACATAGTCAGTAAATGCTGATGCAGAGATCTTTTTATCGTATTTGCTTTCAGAATTCCGTTTTAAATAGGTCCGCAGTTTATCCAGCACCGGACCACTCTTGCTTACTTCAATACTTTGTGGGGCTGAAGTATCAATTGGCTGATTCTGTTGTAAAACATGACTGAACTTACAGGATGTTTCAAATTCAAGTTGTTTAATAAACCTGCTTTCCTCTCCACTGCTTCCGGCTTTGTCATCAGTAATACCTATATAGACCAGGGTAATTTTTTTTGCACAATGCAACAATCGATAAAAGAAATAAGCAAAAATGGAGTTTTGGTTTTCAAGTACCGGTAAGGCAAAAGCTCTTCTGACATTATCCGGAATAAAAGATGGAGTAATACTCACCTTCGGAAGTACGCCCTCATTCAATCCAAGTATAATTAATTCATCGAAATCAAGACAACGACTTTCGAGAAGACCCATGACCTGCAATCCTGATAAAGGCTCTCCATCAAAAGGAACCGTGAGTCCTGCTAAAGCCCGTCTGATCATTCTAAGTACAAATCCTTCATTTATTTCGGGCATTGCTCCGGCATTCCCAAGCTCTGCAAAACTATCTGAAAGTACATTCAGTGTTTTAACCGCCTCAGCGATAAGCAAACTTTCCAGTTTACGCAGATCAGCAATCTGCTCTGAAACCAGCAAAAGCAGGCTGCCCAAATTCCTGATAGAATCGGCTGGACTCTCAAACTGACTGAACATGAGTCTGGCAATTTTACTGGTATCCCTCAGTTCCTGAAGTTTAAATCTGGCCTTCTTTTCTTCAATAATTTCCTTGTGGATCTTATTCCTATGTTCAATATCGGCAGCAATCAGGGGATTGAATATATAAGTCAGAACTTTGGGATAAGCAATGGAAATCTTATCACCCGAGGCTATTTCTTCCTGAACATCCAGCCAGAGATCACATAATCCGAATACTGCCGACTGCTCAAAAGGATAGCCCATAGTGATATTCAGGCTTTCATCATTAACCGTTTGAAGCACCGGAAGCAAAAGGCTCTCATCGGCAAGGATGATCGCTTTTGAAGCAGGGTCATTCTTATCCGAACTCACCGGGAGCAATTCAGCAAGCAATTTGCCCTGAGCTATTTTACCCAGGGCCTGAACTATAGTAAACTCCTTTTTAGGATCATTAATTCGGTTTTCAGAAATCGCAAACTGGTTTTCGAGACCCACGGTATTCATGTTCCTCCTGATAAAATGTCCGGCTTCCTGGATATTATCTGAAAAATAATGCTCATCGGCATCAAAATAAAATGAGCAGCGACCTTCATCCTGCCATGATCTGAACAATATTTCCTCTGCTCTTGATAAGGCATTAAAGCCTACAAAGGCAACATGGCTGAACTCATTTAAAAACTCAGGATCAGAATCCTTTCCTTCAGCAAGGTTGCGATACATTTTTGCACTGCTAAGCAGCCCCTGTTCAGCCAGCCTTGCATGGAAATTATGGTAGAGATTCGGCATCCGATGCCACATTTCAATAAATTTCTCCTGAACCTTGTTCTGCTTTTCCTGAGAAAATGATGACCAGAAACTCTCCATAAAGGCAAGTTGTTCCTCCTCAAAATTTGGAAACTGTTGTTCCAGTTCGGCGATACTGCCTATCAGATTAAAGACCTTAGCCGGGTCGGCCATGTAATAATCAATTTGTGAAAAATCAGAAACAATGATCTCAGCCAAAGGATAAAAGACATCGGCACTTACAGGTTCTTTACCTTCCTTTTTTAACAAAAGATTGTACTCAGAATAGAGTACAAAGAACTGCTTTAATTGAGATGCACAAACCAGACTGGTTGATTCAGAGAAAAACTGCTGGATTGTATAAAAGCGGGGACTCCAGATTGGCTTACCGCTAATCTCTGCCAAATACTTCCGCAGAAATAATTGAGGTCGTTTATTATTGAATACAATTGCAACATCCTGAAGATCTTTTCCGAAGCGGTTCAATAGATCTTCAGCAACCCGGTACAGAAACTTATCCGATGATTTATTCTCCATGATCAGACTTTCTGCAGTTTACGATCCTGTGCATACCATAAATAAGCATCCACTTGCTCAAATTCACCCATTTTCATCAGATTATCGCGGTAAAGGCTGATATCTGCAATATATTTATTGTTTTGCGCCCCGAATTTAAAATCCAGAAGAACTGCGCTCTTCTCAAAGACAAACAGTTTATCCGGCCTTTTTACATTTCCTGAATCAATGATCATATCCTTTTCACTGATAACTGATTTCGCGGTTTTGAACCAGTGCTTTATTTCCTCCTGAAGTAAAACATCCCCTACAGCCTGTCTGATCTCTTCCCTTTCTGATTCCCTGATGAGACCCTCCTGAACCTTTTCAGAAATGAGTTTATCCAGATCTACGGTACCGCTCAAAGTTTCCAGTAATTTATGCATCACAATTCCCTTTCGCTGTTTCGCATTAAACCAGGAATCCTCTTTCATGCTGTTTCGTTTGAATCGCTCAGTAAGCTGTTCATTCACATGATATTTATTAATTCTTAGCGTTTCATGTTCCGAACCTGCATCAGCATCCGGAATCAAAGCCGGAAGCTCGCCCATAAAATAATGAGTATCATCTGATTCAAATTGCAGGTCCCCGGTTTCTCCCTTTTCAAATAAACCTGAAAGAATTGATGGCATATTCTTCACCGTACTCTCTTTCCCATCCTTCTTCTTCAAAGGAACATTCGGGCAGATCAAACATAGATAATCTTTTGCCCTGGTTGTTGCCACATACATGGTATTGACCACATCCATATAACCCAGCATGACTTCTTCAAAATAATCCCGGGCAAAAACAGTAGATGCCAATCCTTTACCCATATCTACAGGAAAAGATTTAAACTGTTCAAAACCAGCAGGTTTAGCATCAGCCCATAAAAGATTTCTTTGTTGTCCATTAGATGATTTGGTAAAACCCCAGCTAAGAAAAGGCACAATCACCGCTTTGAATTCAAGGCCTTTCGATTTGTGGATAGTCATTACCTGAACTGCATCCTGACTCTCCGAAGAGGGTAAAGCCTTCCCCGAGCCCTCATTATCCCACCATTCCAAAAATGAGCCGATTCCCTGATCTCCGGCAGCTGCGAACACGGCCACCTGATCCCTGAAGGCAAGAAGAAAAGGAATCAGATATTCAGAATCAGCAATTCCAAGACGGTAAATATGAATCAGTTTCTCAGTCAATTCACCAAGGGGCAGATGCCTGAATGAGTTAAAATCTGAGCATAATTCGGAAGGTAATATATCTTCCATTGAAGATATCGAACCGGAAGCCATATTCATCCAATGATTACTGTCCAGCCCAATCAGGATATTATCAGGCTTATGAATCTGCGCATAAAGACGTGCACATTCAGCCTTAAAAATTCCGCTTTCTGATTCTCTGACAGTTAATAACCGGAAGGTTGAGAGTATTAAAGCAATTGCCGGATTATTCATAATCTTCAATGCCTCTCCCGATATCACCTGAAAGGATTTTCCAGCTGCTTCCGTCAGGAGATCCTGATTCACCTTCTTAAAAATACAAGCAATAATTTCTTCTGCTTCACGATTTGACCGCACCAGAATACCAATATCCCTCATTGATATACCCTGCTTTAAGAGATCTGCGAGTTTTTCAATGGTATACCCCGCTGCTTCAGAATGATCTTCCTCTTCATCCTGCTCATCGACTGTATTGGCTTTCGGTTTCTTTGAGAAGAATTTTACTTCAATCTTTCCTCCCGATAAGGTTTTTTCTGTTATTTCCTGATGACTCCCTTCGTAGGCCCTGGCAATCATGCTGCTATTCTCTATCTCCCATGAATCATGAAGGTATTCCGGGGCCGTTTCATAAAAATTCTCATTCAGGTTCTGCTGCAAAATAAGTGGCAGTGTGCTGTACAGAAAATTATTAAAACGGATGATATTTTCTGCGCTTCTGCGATTGTACACCAGATTCTCTTCTGCCACATTGTCCTCAAGCAGATCCTTTTTCAAATTACTATGCAGAATCCTCCAGTCGCCGTTTCTCCAGCGATAGATCGATTGCTTAACATCCCCAACAACCAGGTGTGCCGAATGTGCCCCCTGCGTGCCTTCCGCAATTGCATTTTTCAGCAGGGGTAAAAAATTCATCCATTGAAAGGTACTGGTATCCTGAAACTCATCGAAAAGAAAGTGTTTAAACTTATTGCCTGTTTTCTCCCAAATAAATGAGGGGTTATCTGCATCAGAACCTGTAATGCCTTTCAAAAGCTGCTGAGCATCCGAGATCAGCAAAGCCCTTTTTTCTGAACGGTAATCCTTCAAAAGATCTGCCATTCGCTGCATCAAACGAAGGTATGAGCTATTCTTGTTAATGGCCAGATAGGTATTGTAGATCTCTATACCTTCATCATAATAGGCTATCAACGGAGCCAAAAGCGGATTTAAATGATCATATAATTGCTCTACCGGGCCGGTATCTTTCAATGCCCGGTTTGGCCATTGGTCAAAATCATTCAGTAGTTTCCTGAGAGCCTCAACCTTTGTTAAATCTCCTTGAATGATTTTATCCAGTTTAAGAAGTGGATTTTTCGTCATTCCACCCAGATCTTTAGATTCAACCCCCGAAGCATCGAAAAGTTTTGCAAGCTTGCTCGTCAGTTCAATGATCTCTTCATTAAAGGTTTTAATACCTTTTTTTATCTGATTACGAAGGGCATTGAATTCCTTTGTCTGTTCAGGACCCATAGCCTGCATAGCCTCCTGAAAGGGATAGTAACGCTCCTTAAATATTTCGTTGGCAAGCTCTTTTAATGCACGGTTATAATCCCAGTCATGCCCATCACTGATGCGATCAATGGCAAGACCGGTCACCCAATCCAATAGTTCAGGATCCTTTTCAAGTTGAAGATTCAATGCGGCAACAAGCTCATCCTTCACTTTTTCCTGATTCATTTCCAGCTTATAACCGCTATCAATGTTTAGTTCAAACGCAAAACTTCTGATCAACTGCTGTACAAAACCATCGATGGTACTCACCGAAAAGCGACTGTAATCATGGAGAATGCCGGCATATATTTCTGAAGCCCTGGTTTTGACCTCCTGATCACTCAATTTGGGATAATTTTCTTTCAGGATTTTACTGAATTTTGATTTTTCAAATCCTAAGCGGGCAAGTTCTTCAAGCGCTCCCAGAATACGCTCCTTCATTTCGGCGGTTGCCTTATTTGTAAAAGTAACTGCCAGAATTTCACGGTACTTACCCTTCCCGCTAAAAAGCAAAACCAGGTAATGGGCTGTCAAAGCAAATGTTTTTCCAGAGCCTGCAGATGCACGAACTAACTTCAGGGCTTTTTGCTGAGACATGTCTGGATGTGGTTTGGATGTTTATTGAAAGCTGGCTTTTGATTCATCGAATCATAAAAATATTGATTTTATTCATCAATAAGGTATTTCAATCCCATAGATCGAAGGAATAAAAAAAGCCGGCATAGTGGGCCGGCCTTGATAGTTTTAATAGCTTATTTTAAAAAAATGCAAATTCAGACTACTTCTGAATGATTCCTGCACCATTTTTATAACCCGGACTAACGGCCACCGGTAATTTTCCGGAAGCTTTAAGTTCACCGCTAATCACTTTTACAGCAGCCCTTTGTGCTTCATCTGAGTTCTGATAATTAACAAGTATTGTTTTTGCCTTTTCAATCCCCGGAAGTCCGGTAATGGCATAAGGATTCGCAAAGAGCGTAAACATACTGTTCATTCCGGCCAGATCAGCAATCAGCGATTTTAGTCCGGCTGTATAATCCAGAACTGCCCCCGGGCGTCTTCTCGTATCATGTATACTAACAATAATCTGATCATAGGCCTTAAGCTCTGCCTTAACATTATTGATATCACTTTCAGAAGCATCTTTGGGCAATAAAAAGAGCAGGGAATTTGGCAATAGGGGTTTGATGACATTCTGAAAAGTAGTCAAGCCCGGGGCTCCTATACTCACAAGAGCAGTTTTTTTGCTTAAGTCGAGATTTTTGATCTGTGAATCACTATTCAGAATCGTTACCGCAGCATCTGCCAATTGCTGATTTAGTTGCATGGCTTCGGGACGATTCAGATCGGAAATGATATTTTCAGGGTTTACAAATTGTTTTTCTGATAGCCCAGACCAATACTTGGCCAGAAGTACCTTTCTGACACTGGCATTGATACGTTCCCAGCTCAATTGTTTGGATTTGATAGCCTGCCGTACCAGTTTTACAGCTCTTTTGGAATTACCGGAGAGCTCAATAACATCTAATCCGGCAATCAGACCCAGTACATCACTTTCACCTTCCGGAAAAAATTTTGCAACCCCTTTCATCTCCATGGCATCAGAGAAAATGATTCCCTTAAATCCAAGATCCTCTTTCAAAAGACCGGTTACAATCGGACGGGATAATGTTGAGGGTAAATTTGGGGTATTATCAAGGACAGGAATATTCATGTGCGCAACCATGATACCGGAAGCCCCTTCTTTGATCAGCTCTCTGAATGGATATAATTCCAGTGAATCCAATCGCTCACGGGTAAATGGTAATTGAGGAAGGTCATGATGCGAATCAACATCGGTATCCCCATGTCCGGGAAAATGCTTGACACTAACCAGAACATTATTTTCCTGAAGCCCTTTCATATAGGCAGTAACCTTTGCAGCAACATTATACTTGTTATCCCCGAATGAACGGATACCAATAACGGGGTTCTTTGGGTTATTATTGATATCGGCAACCGGGGCAAAGTTCACCTGCATACCAATACGTTTAAAATCTTTGGCCACCTGCTTACCCATCTCGTAGATCAGCTTATTATCCTGAATTGCTCCGAGTGTGAGCTGGTAAGGATAGGATATGGTACTGTCGAGTCTCATCCCCAAACCCCACTCAGCATCCATTGATATCAGTAATGGCACTTTTGAAACAGACTGGTAACGGTTGGTCAGTACTGCCTGTCTTGCCGGGCCTCCCTGAAAAAACACCAACCCACCTATACGTTCCTTACGAATCAACTTTGCAATCGAATCTTCGAATGCTTTTCCCTTATCGGTATGAGCCCTCACCATAAATAGCTGAGCAATCCGTTCACGCTTGCTTAATTTTCTAAAAACTGCGTCAACCCAGTCATTAGGGTTATCTAAAGAATTAATAAATGAACTCTGAGTTTGGGCAATACTAATCAGCGGACTTATTAATAAGATAAAAAATACGAGTTGCTTTAAGTTTTTATACATGAGGAGGGGTGAATAATTTTGTGAAATTATCAATTAAGAAAGAGAATTAAGCCAAACAGCGTGAATAAAAAAGTTATGCCAAGGCTTAAACAGACGCTGAAAAGCCATATTGAAAGTTTATCAGTCAATCGCTTACTTAGGAATCTATGCAGGATATAAATCCCGGCTATATTCAAAAATATGAAAATCAGGCCTGCCCAGGCTATTATTTCGGTAATCATCATAAAATGTCCGATAAAAAATACAATTGAACTTAATCCAAAACAAATTTACCAAAGGAATCGGTTTGAATAGATACATTCTTAGCAATTCGAAGCACTTATTTACTGAATAATAGGGCTTGGCATCATTATTCCTAAAGCTTTCTTGTAAACAAATAAATAACAACATTATGAAAAAGGTAATAATTGTAGCTATAGGTGTGCTTTTTGCAGGAGCTGTAAATGCACAAACATTTGGTGTAAAGGGCGGTTTGAACTTCTCCAATATTATAAAAACCAATGATAAGAATTTCAATACTGAAATTAAAGCCGGATTGAATGCCGGATTATTTGCCGAGATCCCGATTATCAGCAGTCTGGCATTTGCCCCCGAACTGATGTTCTCTCAAAAGGGTTATAAAACCTCGGGTAGCAGTCTCCTGGGCGGACCCAATGAATATTCAGTGGCAACAAACTTCATTGAACTACCAATCCTAGCCAAGATCAATGCGAGTGATAAGTTCAGTATTGTACTTGGACCACAGGTTTCATTCCTAATCTCTACCAAAGAGACTTTTAAACAAGGATCTGACTCTTACCAGAATACCATCAGGGAGGAAAATGACCGATTAAAGAAAAGTCTTTTTGGAGGAGTTGCGGGCGTAGGTATAGCGCTAACTGAGAAACTAAGCCTTAATGGACGTTATGCGCTTGATTTTCAGAAAAACAATGAAGACGGAACTACCCAAACTCCAAAATATAAAAACCAGGTGTACCAGTTTAGCTTAGGAATTAAACTCTAAACCGTCTTTTATAATTGATTCCGGTCTGTAAACTATCTGAGAACAATTATAAGTTATGTTTTTCAGCTATGTTTAATCTGCTGAATATCAATTATTAAGCCCTTAAAGATATGTTAAATAAGTTCAGATGGGCGGTTTTGGCATGGTTCTTTCTTACGTGATGTAATTAAATTAGAATTTAACACTATGAAAAAAATAATGATTTTAAGCGCTGGTCTGTTATTTGCAGGCTTCGCTCAGGAACAAACAGGTACTTCACCTGCATTTGGTATTAAAGGTGGACTTAACATCGTAAAGTTTGCAGGCGATCCTGATCCAAAAAGTGAATTCAACACCGGATTTTCGGCAGGTTTATTCACTAACATCCCGGTTTCTTCAGGATTCTCTTTTGAACCTTCAGTTGAATTTTCGCAAAAAGGTGCTGAATACACATTTTCAAATACAGAATACAAAACGAAAATTTCTTATGTCGACTTACCATTGATGGCGAAATACAATGTATCTCCAACATTCGGAATTTTTGCTGGTCCGCAAGTTTCCTTCTTCGTAGATCAGGAATCTAAGATTGTAACCGGAAATTCAACCTCAACTTTCGAAGGTAATAATGACTCTTATCGCAAATCTTTGGCAGGAGGTAAATTAGGTGCCAGTTATAACTTTGGTGCTGTTATGTTTAATGCAAGTTACGCAACTGACCTTCAAAATCTTTACAAAGAAAATACAGGTAATCGTGATCTAAAAAACCAGGTTATTAATCTTGGTCTTGCATACAGCTTTAAATAATTAAAGCTTGGCTATGACTAGTCCAAAAAAAAGCCCTCCGTTTCCGGAGGGCTTTTTTTATTTACAAATTACCGACCGAAGATTAACGCTCGTTAATA
>CAYJAM010000032.1:0-12638 GCA_964367725.1 uncultured Sphingobacterium sp.
TATTTCATAGGGTTAAAGAATAATGGAGGTATTAAGTAATAATAATCTTTACTGCAGTGCAGCCCTTGCCGGACTTTATGATGTCTTTGATCCGGAGATTGGATTAAATGTGGTTGATCTCGGACTGATCTACCGGATTGATTTTAATGATGAAGATAAAACAATAGTAGTTAAGATGACCCTGACTACACAATTTTGCCCGATGGGAGAAAGTATCACTGCTGATGTAAAGCAATCGCTTAGCAATGCACTTAAGGACTATCAGATCAGTATTAACCTTGTATTTGACCCAGCCTGGAATCCGGATATGATTTCTCCTGAAGGCAAAGAATATTTAGACCGTTAGAAATGTTAAGTTATACTTGTAAAACAGCGATTAAGGCCGTTATTTATCTGGCATCCAGGGCTGAGGAGAGTGATAAAGCCGGTATGATAGAAATTGCAAAACAAATACACGCAAGTGAGCATACAGTTGGAAAAATATTGCAAACCTTAGTGCGACAGGGTTTAATAAATAGTACTAAAGGTCCATCCGGTGGTTTTTTTATCACTGAATCGCAGCGAAATCAGCCAATAATAAAAATCGTTGAATCAATTGAAGGAGATCAACTATTTAAAAGTTGTGGTTTGGGTTTAAGTAAATGTTCTGCTTCGCATCCCTGCCCTATTCATGATGAATATAAAATTGCACGCGATCTGCTTGAAAATTTATTTAAACTGAAAAAGGTGAAGGATCTTTGTGACCCTGTAAGCAATGGGCTTGCGTTCCTGATCGGATGAAACCTTTAATAAACAGTTTTAAACATTTCCCCAACCACCAGCCAGAACATCAGCAATATGCATGGTTTTTAACTTGAGATTATGCTGATCAATATAAGCCTGAAGGTTAATTAAACAGGATGCATCGGTTGAAATAATATAATCAGCCTCCATTTCAAGCGCATTATTAATTTTTTGCTCTGCCATTGCACTGGAGATAGAATCAAATTTGACTGCAAATGTGCCCCCAAAACCACAGCAAACATCCGTATCCTTCATCTCAACAAGGTCAAGTCCATGCACCTTACTCAACAATTGCCTGGGTTCGGCTTTAATATTACACTCTCTTAATCCTGAACAAGAATCGTGATAAACCGCCCTGCCTTCCAGTTCTGCCCCGAAATAATCTTTCTTCAGAATATTGACCAGAAAATCAGATAGTTCATAAATGTTATTTTGAATTGAGCGACATTTATTATGGACTGTAGTATTAGTAAAAAGGTCATTAAATGAATTCTTTACCATACCTGTACAGGATGCAGAAGGCGAAACGATATAGGTATTCTCAGAAAAATCACTCAGGAATTTTGCTCCAACCACTTTTGCTTCCTCCCAGAATCCTGCATTATAAGCCGGCTGGCCACAACAGGTTTGTTCAGAATTATAAACAACATTACATCCCGCCTTTTCTAGAATTTTGATTGTATTAAATGCAGTCTGAGGGTACAATTGATCAATAAAGCAGGGAATAAATAATTCAACATTCATATTCTAATAATAGGTTTTATCCGAAGGAAGGGAATGCTGCTAAATTCCGAAAAAAAACTATACTGAAGGTAAACTATCTGCTTTTTTTGATTTTATAAAAAAGATGGAAAAAAGGATTAATAATCCACATATAAAAAATCCGGCAAGACTGATTGCTGAATTGCGCATACTTCCGGTAAACTCTTCGATATAGGCAAAGCTGAATAGACCAATTACAATTGCTATCTTTTCTGTCACGTCATAAAAACTGAAAAAAGATGCAGTATCGGGTGTGTTTTCGGGCAAAAATTTAGAATAGGTTGATCTGGATATCGACTGTATCCCACCCATTACCAATCCTACGACAGCAGCAATGGCATAAAATTGGGTTTCATTCTGAATATAATAGGCCGCAACACATACACCAATCCAGATAGTCAGAACAACAATAATAACCTGAATATTGCCATATCTCTTTGCAAAAAATGACATGATCAATGCCCCAAGTATTGCCACCAACTGAATAATCAGGATAATTGCTATTAATTTTGAAGTGCCGAGTTTCAATACTTTCTCTCCAAATCCCGCTGCAACAAGCATGATTGTCTGGACTCCCATTGAGTAAAAAAAGAATGCAAAGAGGAATCGTTTTAGTAAAACCATGGACTTTAGCTGATTCCAGACTTTGAGAAGCTCCTGAAATCCATTTTTAACGGTGCTTTTTGTAATCTTATCGTAATTGGGGCTTCCAGCGGGCAACTTCCTGAACGGTATCTGAGCAAACCCTATCCACCAGATACCTACCAGTAGAAAGGATAAACGTGCAGGCAATGAAGCATCTGTGATGCCAAAAAGTTCAGGTTTTAGAACGAAAATAAAGCAGATGATCTGGAGAATAACACTACCAATGTAGCCATAGGCAAAACCTTTGGCACTTACTCTGTCCTGTTGATCAATGGTTGCAATTTCGGGCAAATATGAATTATTAAACATCACTCCACCGATATACCCTATAGCAGCTAATGTGAAACAGATAATACCAAGTTCAAGAGTTTCAAGCTTAAAAAAGAACAAACCTGCGCAGGATATACTTCCTATATAGGTAAAGACCTTCATAAATATTTTCTTATTTCCTCTAAAATCTGCGATGGAAGATAATACCGGAAGTAACAAGGCCATAATCAGGTAAGCTACCGATAGCGCATAGTTTGAAAGGGCTGTGTTAGTAAAAGTCCTGCCCATGAAAACTACCTTGTCTCCAAATTCCTCTGTGGTAGTAATTATGGTATAATAAGCAGGGAAAATTGTGGACGTAATGACCAGGTTATAAGCAGAGTTAGACCAGTCGAACATGGCCCAGGCTTTAATTGTCTCTTTATTATTTCGCATGGATATTGGCTGTAGCAAATCATCAGACCAGGTCCAATATTGCTCATATTAATTTAACAAGGAGCTTAAATTAATAATTTATTTAATCTGAGCGAAATTTATAAAAGCGGATAGCTTATTAGAATCAATTAATGCTTCTAACTACTGAAGCACCCGAATTATCTTTTTCAATCTTAGAAGGTTTTCCTTTATACTCCACTTCACTGGCTCCGCGGGAATTAACTTCCAGTGAGTTTAATACATTAATGCGGGATTTGCTTGCTCCTGTACTGTTAATCTGGTATTCTCCGACAACAAATTCAAGAGCTTCGACAGAACTGGATCCGGTCATATCCAGATCATGTGTTCCGGCCTGTCCCTTCAAAACTATTTCAGAGGAGCCACTTGAAGATGTCCTTAATGATTTTACATTCAGATCGAGCATCACTTTTGATGAACCATGAAGTTCCAGATCCAGCTCATTTAAGTCCAATTTTCCTTCACTCAAGACCTCAACAGAGCCGGAAGATTCAATTTTTTGATAGTCCTTTGAACCCAGATAAATCGTAACAGGTCCGGCATCACAAAAATTTCCATCAAAATCAATTTTTAGCGTATTTCCGCTAAGCCTTGTCTGAATCTCTTTCTGAATGTTATCATCGGCTAAAATTCTAACAGAACTTGTTGAATCCTGGCTGAGAACAATTTTAAGGGAGCCACTAGTCTCAACCTGAGTGAAAGCACCTATTTCTCTGTTCTCGGTAACCTGATTACCAGAGCCATTGATACAGTCAAATCCATTGCAGGATGATAATAAAAGAATAGCTGCAGATAGAAAAGCAATTGAATTCAGTGAAAAATTTCTCATGGTCTTTTTTCTTTTTGACAACAGATGCAATAATTATGTTACAATATAATTAAATAAGAATTGGAAATTGGGATTTTAACTCAAATTTGGGGTTAAAGCCCATTTATAAACCATCATACACCTCCAGCATAAGCTGGAGTCTATCAAAACAGGCAAGAATTTGCAAATTTCGAAGGGGAATTATTGGTAGGTAAACGGTAATTTGAAGGGATGTGGAGGTCTTATTCCATTATTTTAGTAAGGCCTATCAACCCTTTAAATAATAAAATTCCCCATTTACTTTTATTGTTCCGGCATCAAGGAGCATTCTGATTACTTTGAGTCTTTCATTAGAATTACCCGTATTTATAGCTTCCATTAACTGGTCGAGATGTGAGGGACTTTTGCTTAATTCATTCAAAATTTCCTTGATAATTTCATCAGTAAGAGTATCCTTTTTTGTATTCTTTTTATTTTCGATACAGACATCACATACTCCACAAACCTTTGCATGAGTTTCGTTGAAATAGTTGAGTAATTGTTGACTCCTGCATTTATGATTTTCGGCATAGGCAAGAACAGCCTCAACCTGTGATTTATGAATCTGATAGCGATCAGCATGATATTTTCTGTCAATATACAGATGCTGCGAATCTGCGCGGGGCTTTATATAATTAAGATGAGGCTTATCAGTTTGCTGTATATAGGTAATTATCTGAAGATCATGTAATTTACTGAGTATTTTAACTGTTTCGATTCTGCTTATACCTGCCCTTTTTGCGAGCTCGCTTTCCTTTATACCTACCAGCTGTTCAAAAATACCTGCATAAGATCTTAATAAAACCTTAATAAAGTGATCGTATGCAGGTTGTCCGACCTGAAAACGATATAGATCCTCATGTGCTGAGAGCACCTGAACTCTTGAGGGTAAAAAGACGGTTTCACTTAGGGCTATATATTCATCATGCTCAAGAAACTTAAACGCATGGATTGTTCTTACAGGATCGAGCTTGAATCTGTTGCAAAAATCTGCGAGATCAAATTCTAAAGAAAGTCCTTCGCCTGCCCCATAAGCAAGCTGGTAATAATTTCCAAGATGATGGTAGATCTGTTTGATCTCATCAATTGAAGGATAATGCTGATCCAGCCTTTTTGTTAAAAGAGCCTTGTCTGCATTGTTATAGAGTAAAACTGCATAAGCCTTTTTCTCATCACGACCACCCCTGCCAGCCTCCTGATAATATGCCTCGAGGCTTTCGGGCAGGTCCAGATGGATTACAAAACGAACATCCGCTTTATCAATCCCCATTCCAAATGCGTTGGTGGCCACCATAATCCTGATCTCAGAATTCTTCCAGGCAGACTGCTTTTTCATTCTTAATGGGGTATCGAGTCCGGCATGATAAAAATCACTGCTAATACCTTCAAGATTAAGCTGTCTCGAAACTTCCTGAGTTTCACGTCTGTTTCTGACGTAAATGATACCAGAACCTTTTACATTCCTTGCAATTGAAATGAGCTTTCTGAGCTTATTTTCCTCATTATAAACCAGATAACTAAGATTTAATCGTTCAAACGACTTCCTGTATACCTGTCCGTTTTTAAAATTAAGTTTTAGCTGAATGTCTGCTGCAACGCGTTCTGTAGCTGTTGCAGTGAGTGCGAGTACCGGAATTTCCGGATGAAGTTCCCTCAGTTCGGTTAAATGAAGGTAAGGTGGTCTGAAGTCATAACCCCATTGGGAAATACAATGTGCTTCGTCTATTGCGATCAGATTGACCTTCATATATCTGATACGCTCTCTTACCAGGTCTGATAAAAGTCGTTCAGGAGAAAGATACAGAAACTTAATATCCCCATAGATACAATTATCCAGGGCAATATCTACCTCCCTTTTTCCCATACCTGAAATAATTGCGATTGCCTTTATACCCTTGTCTTTAAGATTCTCCACCTGATCTTTCATCAGGGCAATGAGTGGCGACACAACAATGCAAATACCTGGATTTAAAAGTGCAGGAACCTGGAAACAAAGCGACTTACCCCCTCCTGTCGGCATGAGTGCGAGTGTATCTTTACCTTCCAGTACTGATTGAATAATATCCTCCTGTAATGGCCGGAATGTTGAAAAACCCCAGTATTTTGAAAGGATAGCTTGAATTGTCATTAGTATTTGTTCGGGCTTAGATCATTTATCACAATAAAATCAAGAAATCTCCATTTAATAGGTGATAAACTCAAAACTATGAATATTTACTAAATTGCGGGTCCAATTGATCAATTACATGAAGAGAGCACTTATTGTTACTTTAATAGCTTTATTGGCTTCACAGCTATCTGCACAGCAAAATCCAAAATGGAATGTTGAAAAACCTACAGGACCATCAAAATCATTAAGCTTTCAGACCAATGAGGGCACCTGGATGAACCTTGATCTTAGTCCGGATGGACAAGTAATCGTTTTTGACCTCCTGGGCGACATATATAAAATGCCGGTAACAGGTGGAAAAGCAACATTACTTGCAGGAGGTATGGCCTCAGAAGTTCAGCCACGATTTAGCCCAAATGGAAAATATATTTCCTATACCAGCGATAAAGAAGGCGGAGATAATATCTGGATCATGAATGTTGATGGCAGTGGAAAGAAAGCAATAACCAAAGAAACATTCCGCTTGTTAAATAATGCCGTCTGGACTCCTGACAGTGAATATTTAATTGCCAGAAAACATTTCACAAGCGGTCGTTCATTGGGAGCAGGTGAAATGTGGATGTACCATATTGCCGGAGGTGGTGAAGGGGTTCAGTTAACAAAAAGAAAAAATGACCAGCAGGATGCCGGGGAACCTGCAGTTTCACCTGATGGTAAATATGTTTATTTCTCAGAAGATGTAAGTCCGGGTCCATTATTTCAATATAACAAAGATCCTAACGGTGAAATTTATAATATCAGAAGACTAGATCGTGAAACCGGCAAAATAGAAACCGTTGCCGGAGGAAGCGGAGGTGCTATGCGTCCTCAGGTCTCACCTGATGGAAAGTATCTTGCATTTGTCAGAAGAGTACGTTTGAATACTGAATTATTCATACAGGATCTTCAAACAGGTGAAGAATGGTCGGTATATGATGACCTTACGCATGATCAGCAGGAAGCCTGGGCAATTTTCGGACTTTATCCCAATTTTGCCTGGACCCCGGATAGCAGGGAAATCATATTTTATGCAGAAGGAAAGATCAGGAAACTTGAGATATTGACACAATATCTGTCTGAAATTCCATTTGAAGTAAGCGTAAATCAAACAATCACTGACGCCCTTCATTATGATCAGAAGGTATTTAATGAAGAATTTTTAGTTAAGATGATCCGTCAGTTAAGTACATCTCCTGATGGAAAAAAGGTCGCGTTCAATGCAGCCGGCTATATCTATATTAAGGATCTTCCAAATGGGATTCCAATTCGCATCTCAAAGGGAAATGAGTTTGAATTTGAGCCTGAATTTAGTCCGGATGGTAAATCATTAGTTTATGTAAGCTGGTCGGATGATAACCGGGGATCAATCATGAAATATAGCATTCCCGACTCTTCATTTATGAAGCTCAGCACTGAGAAGGGTTATTATTACAGCCCCAAATTTTCAAATAAAGGTGATAAAATTGTGTACAGAAAAGGGGTTGGTAATGATGTTTTAGGATATGCTTTTGGAAAGAACCCGGGGATCTATATGATGCCCGCAAGCGGAGGAACACCTACTTTAATACTGAACAATGGTATTCGTCCAGGTTTTAACACAAATGATACCCGTATTTTTTTCCAGAGTTCTGAGGACGATAAAAAAGCACTGAAAAGCATGGATTTGAATGGTGGAAATATCAGAACCCACTATACTTCAACCTATGCGAACGCATTTAGTCCGAGCCCAGATGGCAAATGGATCGCATTTACTGAACTTTTCAATGTTTACATTACTCCCTTTGCTAGTACTGGCATGGCTCTGGATCTTTCATCAAATAACAAATCACTACCCCTAACTAAAGTGAGTAAAGATGCAGGAACCTATATTCACTGGAGTAAAGACTCACAGCGATTAAACTGGACTCTTGGCCCCAAATATTTTTCAAAGGATATCAATAGTTCTTTCGGATTCCTTGCAGGAAATGAAAAAACAGCAAAATCTGATTCTCTGGGCCTGGATATTGATTTGCGTTTAAAATCTGATATTCCGGATAGTAAGATCGCAATTACCAATGCCCGGATTATTACCATGAAGGGTGATGAAGTAATTGAAAATGGCACAATTGTAATCGACAAAAATAAAATAACAGCCATCGGAACAAATTTAAGCGTACCTGATGGTGCCAGGGTCATCAATGCCAGTGGGAAAACAATTATGCCAGGTATTATTGATGTTCACAGTCATCTGAGAGCAAGCTCTGATGGGGTTAGTCCGCAGCAGGACTGGAGTTATTATGCCAATCTTGCCTTTGGGGTTACCACTTCACACGATCCCTCTGCAAACACAGAAATGGTATTCAGTCAGGCAGATATGGTCAGAACCGGGGCTATGGTTGGACCAAGAGTATATTCCACTGGTACCATTTTGTATGGTGCCGATGGTGATTTTAAAACTGTTGTGAATAGCCTGGATGATGCACGCTCAGCACTGAGAAGAATGAAAGCTGTTGGAGCATTTTCTGTGAAATCCTATAATCAACCTCGGAGGGATCAACGCCAGCAGATCATACAGGCTGCCAGAGAATTACAGTTGGAGGTTGTTCCTGAAGGCGGATCTACCTTCTTTCATAACCTGACTCATATCCAGGATGGACATACCAGTTTGGAGCATAACATCCCTCAGGTTCCATTGTTTAAAGATGTTAAGGCATTATGGAACAAAAGTACGACTTCATATACCCCTACTCTGATTGTAAGTTATGGATCTCAATCGGGTGAAAACTATTGGTATGACCGGACCAATGTCTGGGAAAATGAACGCCTGTTAAGTTATACCCCCCGTTATATTGTCGACTCAAGATCAAGAAGAAGAACAACCTCTGAATTTGCAGATTATGGGCATATCAAAGTTGCCAGAGCTGCGAAAGAACTGTCAGATGGCGGAACTAAAATAAACCTGGGAGCACATGGACAACTTCAGGGACTTGGAGCACACTGGGAGTTATGGATGTTTGCCCAGGGAGGAATGTCATCCCTTCAGGCTATCAGAAGTGCCACATTGAATGGTGCAGAGCATTTAGGCATGGCAAAGGAGATCGGCTCACTGGAGACGGGAAAACTGGCTGATATGCTTATTCTGGATGCAAATCCACTTGACGATATTAGAAATACCGAAAAAATCAAGTATGTGATCATCAATGGTCGTGTTTATGATACCGAAACGATGAATGAAACAATCAGTCGGGAAAAAGCACGTAACCTGTTCTGGTGGAAGATGAGCAGATCAGAAAGCTTTAGTATTCCGCAGGGTAATGTTGAAACTTATACTTTTACACATCCGGAATGTGATTAAAAACTGACAGGGTTCAAATCCCTGTCAGCTTTTAATTAAATATTCTGGGCGATCACGAAACCAGCCGACCAGGCCCATTGAAAATTATAACCACCCAGCCATCCCGTTACATCTACACATTCTCCGCCAAAATATAAGCCGGGTACTTTTTTAGCCTCCAGGGTTTTTGATGATAGCTCTTCAGTAGCCACTCCTCCCCTCATTACCTCCGCTTTATCATAGCCTTTATCACCGGCAGGTTTCACATCAAAATGATGGATGTATTGATCAACTTTCTGAATATCTTCTTTTGTCAATGATGCCAGATTCTTCTCAACAGGTAAAAATTTCGCCAGGGCATCAGCAAATTTCTTTGTGAACAGATCCGACAATAATCCTGCAAGGGTTTTACGGCCATTGATTAATTTCTGGGTCTGAATAAGCTCTGTAATACTATCATTAGGCAACAGATCGATTGAAATATGTTCACCCGGTCGCCAGTAGGACGAAATCTGAAGGATGGCCGGACCACTAAGGCCCCAATGAGTAAAGAGTATATTTTCTTCAAAACTGATTCTGTCATTTGAAACCCTGCTGAATATCGTATTTCCGGAAAGCTGGGCATACCATTCAGCATCTTTACCGGTAATTGTTAACGGTACAAGTGCAGGTGCTGTTTCAGTGAGCTTTAGTCCGAATTGCTTTGCTACCTTAAGACCAAAATCAGTAGCCCCCATTTTCTGAATTGGGAGCCCCCCGCTTGCGATCACTACGTTTGGTACCCTGATCTCCTTGAGTTTTCCGGCTCTGGAATAGCTGATTTTAAAATCACCTTCCTCCATTTTCAAAACCTCCTTAACATCAGCATTACAAATGACCTGCTGATCAAGGTCAGCACAAAGCGACTCAAAAACCCGCACAATATCTTTTGCATTATTGCTAAGCGGAAATAATTGCCCAAGAGTTTTTTCCTTTCCCAAAATACCGTTTGCCTCAAAAAAGCTGATCGTATCTTCTACTGTAAACTGCGAAAAGGCAGATTTGCAGAAATGTGGATTTCCTGATATAAAATTGGATTCTGAAGCGTACAGATTGGTATAATTACAGCGTCCGCCTCCTGAAATCAGAATTTTAGCTCCCACTTTCTCATTTTTCTCAAGAATAAGAGTTCTTTTGCCCAGATATCCTGCCTGAACGGCACACATGAGTCCGCA
Source organism: uncultured Sphingobacterium sp. (assembly GCA_964367725.1). GTDB lineage: Bacteria > Bacteroidota > Bacteroidia > Sphingobacteriales > Sphingobacteriaceae > Daejeonella. The sequence continues at coordinate 10,437 of CAYJAM010000032.1, forward strand.
GGCACCCCCACCAATAATTACAGCATCAAAATTATCTCCCATTCTCATTCAGGTGGTAAATATAAAGGCTTATCCTCAGGAAAATTTATTCTTTAATGCCGCAAGCTTAATGGCTATATCTGTTTCAGGAGCAGCTTCCTTCTCCCTGGGCTTTTTAACCTGATTTACAGTTGACTGCTTTGGAGCAGGATTATAATTTTGTTTTGGACGTGGTTCCGGCTTATTTTCTGATTTCATTGAAAGAGCGATACGCTTTCGGTTCACATCCACCTCAGTAACCCTGACCATCACTTTCTGACTTACTTTTACCACTTCATTTGGATCTTTAATGAATTTGTCGGCCATCTGACTCAGGTGCACCAGTCCGTCCTGATGAACACCAATATCAACAAAGGCACCAAAAGCAGTGATATTCGTAATGATTCCCGGCAAAGTCATCCCAACATGAAGGTCGGTAATTGCATTGATACCATCAGAAAAACTAAAGGCTTCAAATTGCTCTCTCGGGTCAAGACCAGGCTTTGCCAGTTCTTTTAAAATATCATTTAGTGTTGGCAGACCAACGGTTTCACTGACATAATTCTGCAATTTGATCTTTTGACGTAGCTGTTCATCTTTCATCAGGTCCTCAACTCTACAGTTGAGATCTTTAGCCATTTGTTCAACTAGAATATAACGCTCCGGATGCACAGCACTGCTATCCAGCGGATGTTCAGCGTTCCGGATGCGTAAAAATCCTGCTGCCTGCTCAAAAGCCTTGTCTCCAAGACGAGGGATTTGCCTCAGCTCTGATCTTCTTTTAAATGCACCATTTTTATTGCGGTATTCAACAATATTTTGCGCCAGTTGCGGACCAAGCCCTGAAATATAAGCAAGGATCTGCTTTGAAGACGTATTCAATTCTACTCCGATTGAATTGACACAACTGATTACTGTATCATCCAAAGAGGCCTGTAATTGATTCTGATCTACATCGTGCTGGTATTGTCCCACACCGATCGATTTTGGATCGATCTTTACCAGTTCTGCCAATGGGTCCATTAAACGACGGCCAATAGAAACGGCTCCTCTAACAGTAATATCCTTATCCGGAAACTCTTCCCGCGCAACATCCGATGCTGAATAGATTGAAGCACCACTTTCATTAACCATAACTACAACAATATCAGTTAATTGTAGCGATCTAACAAAAGTTTCAGTTTCTCTTCCGGCAGTACCATTTCCTATAGCAATAGCCTCAATTCTATACTTTTCTACCAGAAATTTTATGGTTTTAGCGGCTTCCTTAGCAGCCTCAGCACCATTATGAGGATAAATATTGGTGTTCTCAATTAACTGTCCCTGATCATCGAGGCAAACAAGCTTACAACCTGTCCTGAAACCCGGGTCGATAGCCATAATACGTTTCTGGCCAACAGGTGCGGCTAATAATAATTGACGGGCATTATCTGCAAAAACCCGTATTGCTTCAGTATCTGCCTGTTTTTTTGTCATTAAACGGATTTCTGTTTCCATAGAAGGCTTGATCAGTCGTTTGAAAGCATCAGCAGCAGCTTGTTGCACCTGTTCTGAACAAGGGTTTGATCCTTTTACAAATAAGTCCTCAAGTATTCTGATCGCATTCTCTTCAGGCACTTCAATATCCAGAGTGAGAATAATTTCTTTCTCAGCCCTTCTTAAGGCTAAAACCCGATGCGAAGGTGCGGATTTTACAGGCTCAGACCAGTCGAAATAATCTTTATATTTCTGCCCTTCGGTTTCTTTCCCTTTGATGAGCTTAGAATGAAATGTACCTGCCTGGATGAACAGTTCACGCATTTTACTGCGAAGTTCAGGCTGCTCTGCCATAAATTCCGCCAGAATATCCCTTGCTCCACTAAGCGCATCATCAGTGTTCAAAACACCAATATCTTCATTGATGTATTTTGAGGCCACGGTATCCAGATCTGCGCTATTCTGGATCATTATAAAATCCGCCAGACCCTGTAATCCCTTTTCTCTGGCAACAGAAGCTTTGGTCTTTCTTTTTGGCTTAAATGGCAGATAAATATCCTCCAGGATCGTCATGGTTTCGGCTTCCATAATTTGTTTTTCGAGCTCGGGAGTCAGCTTCTCCAATTCAGTCATCGATTTTAAAATCGCTTCCCTGCGCTTGTCAAGTTCTTCAAGTTGTTGCTTTCTATCCCGAATGGCTGCTATTTG
>CAYJAM010000033.1:0-12470 GCA_964367725.1 uncultured Sphingobacterium sp.
CAAAGAAGACTGAATAAAAACTGAATAGATAAGATCCCCAGGGAAGCCAGAAAAAGTTTAAGATGTAATTTGAACAGGATCCCTGAAATATCAAACTGATTGAACTTCAATTCAGGATTTAGGACATTTAATAAATACCCTGATGCAATAATAAAGCTGGCAAACAAGGTTAAGCAAAGTGCATTCAAAAAGATTACATAAACATATTTGGCAGAATAAATGCTCCATTTAGGTATAGGAAGAGAAAATAAGCTCTTCCACATTTCAGCCCGGTGTTCAATATTATTGACAGAAAAAGTCTGAAAAATGATCAGAATTGGAAGTATGAGGCTTCCCATCACTCCCAAAAAAGCTCCTGTGAATCGAAACCACTGCATTTTGGCAGGGAGAAACATTATTTTATCAGCATGAGTATAAAAACCGGCTGTAATCAGCACACATAGAATCAGTGGTAATAATATTGCTGATAGAAAAGCAAGCGTTTTTCTTGTTTTATAGAATTCTGATTGTATTGAAAGTAAAAATCCCTGCATTTTATAGTTGAGTAATGGATAGGAATAAATTTTCCAGATTTTGTTTACTCATGGTTAAGCTGTAAACTTTATGATCATGCTTTACGAGCAAGCTATTAATTTCTGCACTTTGATCTTCTGATAGGTAGGGTATTATGATCATATCTGATAAGATTTCTGCCCGATAACCATTTTTGCATAAAAGTTCTTTCGAACTGATCAGATCATTGGTTTGGATCTCAAGATGTTTCTTGCTGAAATCATGCAGTTCTTCTATTGTTCCCTGAAAAAGTAATTTACCACGGTTGATGATTCCAATATGGGTAACCATTTTTTCGACTTCCGAAAGAAGATGACTGGAAATGAAAACGGTTTTCCCCCGTTCTTCTACCAATTTGCGGATAAGTTGTCTGATTTCAATTATTCCATTGGGGTCAAGTCCGTTAGTTGGTTCATCAAGAATCAGTAATTTTGGATCATGAAGAAGCGCAAGGGCAATTCCCAGCCGCTGTTTCATGCCAAGGGAATACTTGCCGGCTTTTTTATCTGCATGTTCTGTCAGATTTACCAGATCCAACATTTCCTGAACTCTTGCAGCATGCACATGAAGTAGCATGGCTCTGTTCAGTAAATTTTCCTTTCCGGATAGGTGAGAATATATTGCAGGTTGCTCGATCAATGATCCGATTCCTGAAAGTATTTCTATTCGATTATTTTTCAGGTCTTTACCAAAAAGAAATACTTTTTCTTCTCCAGTCTGTAATAGGTTAAGAAGCACCTTGATCGTTGTAGTCTTCCCGGCTCCGTTAGGTCCGAGAAATCCGTAGATACTACCCTCCCTGACATTAAGTGAAACCTGATCAAGAACCAGCTGATTACCAAATCTATAGGATAGATTTCTGGTTTCAATAATCAGTTCTGGCTCCATGTATTATTTGAGGACAGTGCTGACAAGGTTCTTGAGTGAAGGTACCTGAAGTTTTAAACCTGCACGTTGTTTTTCAACAGGGATTTCGTTGTTAAGATTTGAAACCAGTAATCCGATAAGCAGGAATAATGGAACAAGTAACATTATGAATGGAGATACGCAATTGATTAACTTTTTCATATTTTCCTTTTTTGATAGAACAAATAAATACTAAAAAGAATTCTTGCTGAAATCTATTAGACCAAGGGGCTATTTTTACAGACCAACTGTACTATTTATACATCCTGTAATTTATAGCTTGTATTTGCTCGTTGGCAGATTGATTTGGCCTGTTGGTCGAAACGGAATACTTTAAACCGGCTTAAAAGCTATTTTCGATTATGAATAAATCTATGCGGGTTCTTACTCATATCATTGTTTGGATCGCAATCCTGCTGCTCTTTATGTTTATGGGTAGTAATGGTAAGATCGTACACAAGACAATAGTTGTATTTGTCTACTTTGGATTGATCAATATCACAATCTTTTATATTAATTACCTGTTCATTCTTCCCACCTTCCTTAACCGTAAGAAATATTTGTGGTGTGCAATTGTCATACTTTCTCTGGTACTCATCTCATCGTTTGTAAAATGTGGTTTTGCCTATTATTTCTACGATATAATAATTAAGCGGGATTCCGGGAAGCATATTATGGCATTCTGGGACTATTTTATGAGTGCAGCGTTTGTAAGTTGTCTTTTTATATTCCTCAGCGCTGTTTTAAAATTCGTAACAGATTGGTTTTTGAATGAAAAAATTAAGAGTAATCTCGAGAATGAAAAACTGATTTCTGAGCTTGCATTTCTAAAATCTCAGATCAATCCACACTTTTTGTTTAATTCATTAAATAATATCTATTCACTGGCATACCAGAAATCAGAGAAAACCCCTGAGGCCATACTAAAACTCTCGGAGATTATGAGGTATATGCTCTATGAAAGCAATGAAGATAAAGTGGCTCTCGCAGATGAGATACGCTATCTGGAAAACTATATCGAACTTCAGAAGTTAAGATTTAAAGATAATAGTTATATAAAATTTGAAATTACTGGAGAGGTAGATAATCAAAGGATCACACCACTTGTTTTAATCTCCTTTGTTGAAAATGCTTTTAAACACGGAGTAGCTACAGATAAGGATGTGCCAATAAGTATACTTTTGAACATAGAACCCGGTAAGATATTCTTCAGGACAATTAACAAAAAGAGCAATCAGAATAAGGATGAAACCGGAGGAATAGGTTTGCAAAATGTTCGCAGGAGACTGGATCTATTGTACAAAGACAATTATGAACTGCATATTCAGGACAAGAATGATATTTATAATTGCGAATTATATCTAAATTTATAGAATGATACGTTGCCTGGTAGTTGATGATGAGCCTCTGGCTTTGGATATTCTTGAAGATTATATCAAAAAAGTTCCATTTTTGACTTTAGTAAAGACCACAACCAGCGCTATTGAAGGCTTATCTCTTGTTCAGAGTGGTGCTATTGACCTTGTTTTTTTAGATGTTCAGATGCCCGAGCTGACAGGCATTCAGTTCTTAAAAATCATAAATGGCAAGTGTGATGTTATTCTCACTACGGCCTATTCGCAGTATGCGCTGGATGGATATGAGCTTGATGTAGTTGACTACCTTCTTAAGCCAATTGCTTTCGATCGTTTTTACAAAGCAGCTCAAAAGGTGCTTCAGAATAAGGGCAATAATCATCCCCAGGTTACCGAAATGCCCTCAGTTCAGCAGAACAATCACGATTTTATTTTTGTAAAAACCGAACATAAGATCCAGAAAATATACCTTGATGATATACTTTACATTGAGGGGCTGAAAGATTATATATCTATTTTTACAGCAACAGAAAGGATAATAACCCTGCAGAATATGAAGAAAATGGAGGAATCGCTGCCACCTAAATCTTTTATCAGGGTTCATAAATCCTATATCATATCATTAGGTAAGATTGAAAGTATAGAGCGAAGCAGAATTCAGATTGGAGATAAGACTATTCCAATCGGGGATACCTACAGAGATTATTTTTTTAAACAAATTGAAGACAAGAATATCGGATAGACCTGATTCGCTTAATATCAGAGCGCCTTTTTTATAGACTCTTCTGCATAGCTCATAATTTCTTCCATTGTTATTCCTTCAGGCTCAAGAGGTTCCAGAACCTCCCAACTCATTCTTTCGCCAAAGCTTAATGGGAATGCACCGTACTGAACCAGCTTCCAGGAGTTTCTGATCACAACAGGTACGATAAGTGCATTTGGTGCCTTTTTCAAAATTGTAGCAACTCCACCAATTGCGAATGGCTTTAACTTTCCATCCTTTGAGCGGGTTCCTTCAGGGAAAATAACAGTTGACCAATTGTTGGCTTTCATTCTTTCCGCCAGTTTAATTATTTCTGCGACGGCTTGTTTACTGTCTTTTCTGTCAATATTAGCCCCGCCTCCGTATTTTAAGTTGAATGAGACGCTGGGTATTCCCTTTGTTAGCTCAATTTTTGATATAAACTTGGCATGATACTTTCTTAAGAACCAAATTAGTGGTGGAATATCATACAAACTTTGGTGATTGGATATAAATATAATCGGACGTTGCTCAGGTAATTTGTAAGGATTTTTGAAGCTTATTGAACTTCCAAGCAGGTAATAAGTACTCACCAGGAAAAAATTCAGCAGATCAACCGATTTTTTGTGCGCTTCCTGTCCACCCCAATTATAACATAACCATTGTATTGGATGAAAAAGACATACAAAAAATCCAAAAAACAAGTAGTGGATCGGTGAAAAGATATAACCTAATACTTTATTCATATTATTTTATTAAGCGGATAAGGAACCTTAATTAAACCAGTTTATTCGTTAAATACAAGAGTTTCACCTTTAAAATTGCTGCGACACTCATTGAATCTGTTATTTCACCATTTAAAACCATTTGATATGCAGTGTCAAAAGGTAGTTTTCGAACGATTAAATCTTCGCTTTCTTCTGGATTTGATTCACCAAAACTGAGATCCCTTGCGAGATAAATGATACCCAGTTCATCACTCACTGAATTAGATAGATGAATTTTTTGAATCTCTGTCCATGTTTCCGCCCTAATTCCTGTTTCTTCCAATAATTCCCTTTTAGCGCTTAAGAGGGGATCATTAGTTAGTAAACCACCACCTTCCGGAATTTCCCAGCTATATTGCTTCAGGGGGAAGCGATACTGTCCGACGAGCCAGGTATTATTTTCCTCATCTATGGGAATAATACCAATAGCGAGATTCTTAAAATGGACTTCACCGTAAATTCCATCCCCGCCACCCGGGTTAATTACCTGATGTTCAGTCAGACTGATCCATGGATTCTCATAGATTTTTTCACTCGAAAGAGTTTTCCAGGGATTTATGTTCTGATTTTTCATCAGTATGTAATTACTTTTTAAGTGCTTAAACTTATGCAGGTTTAAGAATCACAATATTAAACAAAAAAGCCTTCTTTCTGTAAAGAGAGAAGGCTTTAAAGTATTATAATCAGGAATTAAGCCAGATTGAAGGCTTTTTTAACCTGATCAATATAATCCAGTTTTTCCCAGGTAAACAGCTCAACTTCTACAGTTTTACTATCTCCATTATTTCCTAGGAACGTTTTGGTTACCACTTCACTTTGGCGACCCATGTGACCATAAGCTGCGGTTTCTGAATAGATTGGATTACGAAGTTTTAAGCGGGTTTCGATTCCATATGGAGTCATATCAAAAATGGCTGAAATTTTCTTTGCTATTTCACCATCATTAAGTCCAACTTTGGAAGTTCCATAAGTATCAACAAAGATTCCCATTGGATCTTTAACACCAATTGCATAAGAAACCTGTACCAGAATTTCACTGCAAACTCCTGCTGCAACCAGGTTTTTAGCAATATGACGGGTTGCATAGGCAGCTGAACGATCCACTTTTGAAGGATCCTTTCCAGAGAATGCACCACCACCATGTGCGCCTTTACCACCGTACGTATCAACAATGATCTTACGACCTGTTAATCCGGTGTCACCATGAGGACCGCCGATCACAAATTTTCCTGTAGGATTGATGTGATATTTGATCGCATCAGTGAAAAGAACCTGAAGCTCTGGTTTAAGTTGGGCTTTTATTCTTGGAATTAAGATAGAGATAATATCCTCCTGAATCTTTTTCTGCATGTTAACTTCTGTATCGAAGTCATCATGTTGAGTGGATACCACGATCGCATCTATACGAATTGGTCTGTGATCATCACTATATTCAATAGTTACCTGTGATTTCGCATCCGGGCGAAGATATTTAATTGCAGAATTCTCTCTGCGCAGTGCAGCAAGCTCTGTTAAGATCTTGTGTGCAAGATCTAATGCCAATGGCATGTAGTTATCAGTTTCGCCTGTAGCATAACCAAACATCATTCCCTGGTCACCTGCACCCTGATCTTGCTTTTTAACTCTGTCTACTCCCTGATTAATATCAGCAGATTGCTCATGAATTGCAGAGATAACACCACATGAATCAGCCTCGAACATATATTCAGATTTGGTGTAGCCAATTTTACGAACTACTTCACGGGCAATTCTTTGCACATCAAGGTAAGTTTGTGACTTAACCTCCCCGGCTAACACAACGAGACCTGTTGTAACTAAGGTTTCACAGGCAACTTTTGAATCAGGATCCCAGGCTAAGAAATTATCGATTAATGCATCTGATATCTGATCAGCCACTTTATCCGGGTGACCTTCTGATACTGATTCGGAGGTAAATAAGTAAGGCATAGTGTTTTAATTAATATAAAAAAATAAGAAATTTTATTGCGATGCGGGAAGTGGAAGGAGAGTTTTGATCGATGTAAAAACCAGCAGAATGTTTTAGCACTTTTTTTTACGTGGTTGCAATCAACGCAAATCGATCCACTTTTTTGCATGGCAAAAGTAGGATAAATATTATGTTCTAAAAAATTTAAGAGTATTTTTGGACCTAAAATCTAAATTTAGTTGAAAAGAAAAATTTTATTCGTTATCAATCCAATTTCAGGAGGGAAAGCCAAATATAATTTCCCTGAGAAGATCGATAAATATCTGGATAAGAGCAAATTTGACTCTGAATGTATCTTTACTGAATATCATGGTCATGGTTCTCTTCTGGCTGCTGAAGGACTCAAAAATGGGGCAGATATTCTGGTTGCGGTAGGTGGCGACGGTACTATAAATGAAGTAGCAACAGAAGTTGAGGGAACTGATAAGTTAATGGGAATTATACCATTCGGATCCGGGAATGGCCTGGCCAGATCTTTAGGTATTCCTCTTTCTGATGTTCAGGCTATAAAAAGAATAAATAAGCTTCATGTAAGTAAAATCGATTCTGGTACTTTTAACGGCAGAAAATTCTTTAATATGGCTGGTATAGGCTTTGATGCACAAATCAGTGCTCGTTTTGCTGAAAATGTTAAGCGCGGCCTTAGTAGTTATATTAAAATAGCTTTTTCAGAAGTTTCCAATTATCGTTCACAGAATTATCATCTTACAATAGATGGCAAAGAATATGAGCATCAAGCCTTTATGATTAGTGTTGCAAACTCATCGCAATATGGCAACAATGCACATATTTCTCCTTTTGCCTCTCTAAACGATGGTTTGCTGGATATTTGTATCCTTAGACCATTTCCGCTATATAAATTTCCTGCAATCGCACTTAGAATGTTCAGAAAGAATGCCCATAAATCTAGTTATTTGGAGATAATTCAGGGAAGTAATATCACTATTAAGAGAGAGAGTGATGCGGCTGTTCATCTGGATGGAGATCCCTTTACTATGGGAACCATACTGAGTATTGGAGTTAACCCACATTCTTTAAATATCCTTAATTAATTATGTCTAAAAAGAATAAAGGTCTTCAGGGGGTGGTATATTCTACAGATCCTGATTTTAGTTATATTTCTGATGATTTTGAAATCCAGGAAACTACCGATCCCCGGCTCCAGGATCTGAGGGTGCAACTCGACAGGAAGCAGCGTGGTGGTAAAGCGGTTACACTGGTTACCGGTTTTGCAGGAAAACAGGAAGATCTTGAGCAGCTTGGTAAAAAGCTTAAACAGAAATGCGGGGTTGGTGGATCCTCAAAAGATGGTGAGATCCTTATTCAGGGAGATTTTCGTGATAAGGTATTGGCTTTACTTCTTGCCGAAGGTTATAAAGCTAAAAAATCCGGAGGCTGATCAGAGCCTTTATCATATTGAAATTAAGGGCTTTATGCCTTAGTGTTCTACATACAATTAGCTGATTTCGAGACAGTTTTATTGTTAAGAAGAACTATTTACTCCGTACCTTTGTAAAAATCTTGTTATAAAAGGAATGGATACCAGTATAATTTCGTCGGAAAGTTTAGATCTTACATACCTGAACCTTAAACAGGAAAAATCAGTTTATTATCAATTATGTCCGGCTGCTTTAATTGAACAGGCCATACTGAACGGGGAAGGGAAACTTGCTGACAGTGGAGCTTTCGCAGCAGATACCGGTGAGTTTACCGGCAGGTCGCCTAAAGACCGGTTTATTATTTACGACGATGTTACTGAGGATACTGTGTGGTGGGGAGATATTAATATCCCCATGAGTCCTGATAAATTCGATGCCCTGTATGCCAGGGTGTGCAGCTACCTTTCTGATAAAGATATTTATGTTCGTGATTGTTATGCTTGTGCAGCAGAACAGTACAAAATGGGTATCAGGATAGTTTCTGAAACTGCCTATCAAAATCTTTTTGCAAATAATTTATTCCTTCGTCCAGAGCTGGTAGATCCATTTTCTCATCCTGAATGGACAATAATTACTGCACCCGGTTTTTTAGCTGAACCTGCAAGGGACGGAACCAGGCAGCATAATTTCTCGATCATTAATTTTTCAAGCAAGATCATCCTGATTGGAGGAACCGGTTATACAGGAGAGATAAAAAAAGGGATATTCTCTGTTTTGAATTTCATCTTACCACAGCAACATCAGGTTCTTTCAATGCATTGTTCTGCTAATAAGGGCAAGAAAGGTGATACCGCTCTGTTTTTTGGTCTTTCAGGTACTGGCAAAACAACCCTTTCTGCAGATTCTGACCGGGCACTTATCGGCGATGATGAGCACGGCTGGGATAAGGAGACAGTATTTAACTTTGAAGGCCGCTGCTATGCCAAATGTGTAGATTTAAGCCAGGAAAGGGAACCGCAGATTTTCAATGCTGTAAAGTTTGGAGCATTATTGGAGAATATTAATTTTTTTGAGAATACAAGGAGTGTTGATTTTACCAATACATATAAAACAGAAAACACGAGGGTAGCTTATCCCATCGATTACATCGATAATGCACTTATCCCTTCAATAGCTCCCGGACCGAAAAATATCTTTTTTTTAACAGCTGATGCGTATGGAGTGCTGCCTCCGATATCCCGATTGAACAGATCACAGGCTATGTACCATTTTATTTCGGGCTATACAGCCAAAGTCGCCGGTACAGAAGCTGATGTATCTGAACCCCAGTTAACCTTTTCAGCTTGCTTCGGAAAGGCCTTTTTACCCCTTCATCCGGCTAAGTATGCAGCGCTTCTGGGAAAGAAAATTGATGAAGGAGATGTAAATGTATGGCTCATTAATACCGGATGGACCGGGGGTCCCTATGGAACCGGTAAAAGAATGAAGCTTTCATATACCAGAGCCATGATCAGTGCTGCCTTAAATGATGATTTGAATTTAGTTCAATATGATCAACATCCGGTTTTTGATTTGGCTATGCCCTTGTCCTGCCCCGGAGTCCCTTCAGAAATTTTAAATCCGCGTAATACCTGGTATGATAAAGATGCTTATGATCAGAAAGCTATAATTCTGGCACAGGCATTTGTATCAAATTTTAAACAATATGAGGAATACACTGATAATGAGATAATTAGTGCTAATCCTAAAATATTTTTAAATGTTTAACCTTTAAAATCCTTCTGCAAATTTGCAATTGCAATAAAAAATAGTTTTCATTGTAAAATGATTATCGGGTTTTGATGATAATCATTTTTTAGAACGGCACGTTTCTTGCCACATTCTAGGGATGGCTTTGACAGGATTGAATAAATAGGATTAATAAATTCACAAAAAATTTTTTATTAACTCGAAAATTATATTTTTGTTATCCCGATTACCTGGGAGACAAATAAATGATATTATTAAAAATGATAGAAAATTAACATTAACATAATAACACCAAACAAAAAATCAATTAACTTATATTATCTAATCAACAACTAAAACTAAATTTTAAAAAAATGGCGAACGCACCAAAACCAACAACAGCTAAGAAAGAGAGCTCTGGTTCAAGCATTTTTGCAAGTCTATCTATTGTGATGTGTATTCTTGTCGGAGTACTGTTATGGAAATTCGTAATGGGAGATCCTGCTAATTTTGAAGGTGGAGATCCTGAGAACGGACACCCACTACCAGGTAACTACTTCGGAATGGTTTACAAAGGAGGATATGTTGTACCAGTACTGATGGGTTTATTCCTTATGGTGATCGTATTTTCATTCGAACGTTTCTTTGTTATCGGAAAAGCAACTGGTAAAGGAAATGTTGACCAGTTTGTTAAAAAGATTCAGGGATTCATCGGTGCCGGTAATATTGATTCAGCTATTTCAGAATGTGATAAACAAGCAGGTTCTGTTGCGAATGTTATCAAATCGGGCTTGAAGAAATACAAAGAAATGGAAGTTGAACCTAAGATGGATACTGAGCAGAAATGTCTTGCAATCCAGAAAGATATTGAAGAAGCAACTGCTTTAGAGATGCCTATGCTGGAGCAAAACCTGACAGTTATAGCAACTCTGGTATCAATCGGAACTTTGATGGGACTATTAGGTACGGTAACAGGTATGATCAAGGCCTTTGCGGCATTGTCAACTGCAGGTTCTCCGGATCAGGCAGCTCTTGCAAATGGTATTTCTGAAGCCTTGATCAATACTGCAACAGGTATTGCAACTTCAGCTCTGGCCATTATTATGTACAACCTATTTACTTCAAAAATTGATAAATTGACATATGCTATCGATGAGGCAGGTTTCTCTATCGTTCAAACATATGCAAGTACTCATAAATAATAGTTATTGAAAATTTATTCCGGGTTTTATGGAAAACCCGGAATATTTTCATCTCTATAGTAAATAGTTAATAATTAAAAAATAAGCAATGCCTAGAATTAAAGTTGCCAGAAAGAGTACAGCTATCGACATGACAGCAATGTGTGATGTGGCGTTTTTGTTGCTTACCTTCTTTATCCTGACAGCAACAGCCCGTCAGCCTGAGCCACTTCCTGTTGATACCCCGGCATCAACAGTTAAGTTCAAACTGCCTGATTTGGATATAGCAACACTGACTATTGGTCAGAAAGGTAAAGTGTTTTTTGGAGTACCAGGTCAACCTATCCGTAAACGGACTCTTGAATTGATGGGCGAAAAGTATCAGATCCAGTTTACCGATGAGGAAAAGACTCGTTTTTCAGTAATGGAAAGTTTTGGGGTTCCAATTGGTAATCTGAAGCAGATCATCATGATGAAAGGCGATGACCGGAATAAACCCGGATTGCAGCCTGGAATTCCTACTGATTCAGTAGGTGTCCGTCCATCTGAATTACATGACTGGTTATTATCAGCCCGTTATGCAACCAAAGAGCTTAACAATGTTGATATGCGTGTCAGTATTAAAGGTGATTCAAAAGAAGAATACCCTGCAATTAAGAAAATATTGGGAATCCTTCAGGATCAGAATATTAACAAATTTAGTCTGATCACCTCATTGAGGACAGGCGAGGAATAATCGTATCATTAATATAAAACACGATGGCAGAATTAGACACCTCCGGCGGGGGTAAGAATAAAGGCGGTAAAGTTAGAAGTAAAAAGCAATCAACACGTGTGGATTTAACTGCAATGGTGGATTTAGCTTTCCTTTTGATCACTTTCTTTATGCTTACCACTACACTGGCTAAACCTCAGGCAATGGATTTAGCCATGCCTGATAAGGAAAAACAAGATCAGCAGCAATTAACGATTGCTGATAACAGAACAATGACCATACTTCTTGGTGCGAATAATCGTCTGGAGTGGTATATGGGACTTGTTGATAAACCTCTGACTCCTCCACAGGTTGATAACTATGGAAGAAATGGAATCAGAAAGGCTCTGGTTGAAAATGCTAAAAAGGTTATAGCAGCAACTGGTGATCCAAGTAAAGGATTGATCGTGTTAATTAAACCAAGCGATCAGTCAAATTATAGAAATTTTGTAGACATCCTTGATGAGATGAAAGTTTCAAATATCGATAGGTATGCGATCGTTGAGATCTCTGACCCTGATATTGCTTTATTAAAGCGTGATGGTATCTACAAATAGTTATTTTAAACAAATATTAACCCTTTAAAGAATTAAATATGTTAGGGTCTAAAATAGATTTATTCAACCCGCAATGGCTGGATGTTGTATTTGCCGGGAGAAATAAAAGCTATGGAGCTTATGAGTTAAGGAAAGGTAATTCCAAGACTACAAGCCGAGCAGTGATTATTGGCTCTTTGCTATTTATAACTTTGGTTTCATTACCATTGATTATAAGGTATATCTCCGGAATATTGCCAGAAGAAGAGAAGGTTAAGATTACTGAGGTAGTCTTAGCACCTCCGCCTCCAATTAATAAGGAAGAGTTGCCTCCACCTCCACCGGAGCCACCTAAACCTAAGATTGATCAGATCAAGTTTCCGCCTCCTGTAGTTGTTCCTGCGGAACAGGTAAGGGATGAAGAACATCAAACAGTTGAAGAGTTGAAGGTTGCTGACCCTGGTCAGAAAACAATCGAGGGTGATCCGAATGCAGATATTGTAATTGATGAACCTGTAGGTGAAGCTCCTAAAGAAGTTGCGGTCATTGAGGATAATAGTATCAGGGATTTTGCAAGCGTTGA